>NZ_JBHVTT010000008.1:0-74104 GCF_042884555.1 Arthrobacter sp. NPDC058127
ATGGCGAAAGAGGGGTCCTTGGTGAGATCCATGAGAAAAG
Organism: Arthrobacter sp. NPDC058127; assembly: GCF_042884555.1. NCBI lineage: Bacteria > Bacillati > Actinomycetota > Actinomycetes > Micrococcales > Micrococcaceae > Arthrobacter > Arthrobacter sp. NPDC058127. Next base: position 41 of record NZ_JBHVTT010000008.1, read on the forward strand.
TCCGGAGGTTTTTGCGTTCATCGTGCCTGACCCAGAGCGCGCGCCGTCTGTTTATTGGCGGAGTGCTTGCCTGCACCCAGATCGATTCTCCGGCCGCGAGCAAAGCCGACCGGGTCAGCGTTTGAAACGGCGCGAACATGAAATGCTCCCCGGCCCTTAGCAGGCGTATCGCCGAGCCGAGATGTTCGACGGCGGTTACGATGCCAAACCGTGCAGCGTCCCGAACGGCACCCTTTACTATCCGTTCGGGACTGTCGTCCGCGTCTAGAAGGCTTCCGGGTTCTACTTCATCTTGTTTTCTGATTCGTTCCTGCCATGACGTGACAAGCTCCACGCAGCCGTTTACAAGGTCGGCCATCTTGGAGTCTTCCTCCGTCCACGATGCATGGAACTCGCTCATGGTTATAGGCTAGTGGACGCCTCCGACAATATCGCCCGACCTACTCGCGCTCTGAGGCCGGGGTCTTTGCCCAAGATCGCAGGTAAGGCCGGCAGCACGGACCTTCGAGGTCGGGGCGACCGCTCGTGGAGGTCGTGATTGATTGAGCTGATCACTCTCGGCGTCCAGTTCTGTTGTGTGCACACGGTACCAATCTCCAGCGACTGGCATGTTTCTGGCGTTGGTGTTCCGCTTGGTTAGTGCGTATAGCTACCAGTTCGTTGGGACACCTAAGACACGCCATTCAGGGCCCCAGAACCACCCGACGGCCACAACGTGCCGAGCCGCGTCTGTCGTCTCCCGTCGCTGGGTCGGCCGGATGGAATCCTTTCTGAGCGAAGCAACAGCCGCGGTTCATCACCGTGTGGCTCGCATCGAAATCGCCTAACGTCGACTTACGACCCGGTGGCCTCCTATCTGAACTCCTTGGCCGTGGAACCCCTGTGGATCCGCGGGGGCGGGACCAGACGCGCGCCGATCGACATCGAGTTGGTTGTTGACTGCGCCGTAGATTCGGAAGCCACGATGAGCAATATGGACGCCCGTTCCACTACCTGGTCCGGGCTGGCTTGCTGACGGTCTCGGAGAAGTTGTGTGTGGCACGCTCGACCAAATCTAGAGCCACATCCCGCAGCCGGTCCATTGGGTGCCCCGTCTTGCTCCAGGGGAGCTGGACGAGTGACTGCGCGAGCAATAAGGGATCTCCAAATGGAGCGTTGAATCGGCCCGGCGCGATTCCACCCAACTCATTCTCCATGTTTTGGCGCCATGCCTGACGTAGCGACTTAGGACCTGCCTGGATCAGAAGTCCTTGATCTCGGCACCGCTTCACCGCCCGTCTGAAAGCCGCGTTCCACGCGGTGGAGTTCAGCGGGACTCCAAGCTCATTTAGCCAGAGGAGGGCCGGTTCGCGTTCTCCAGTCACGGACTCCAGCAGGATCGCTGATTTTTCGTGTAGAGCAAGAGCTCCCCAATTGATCGATGCGCCTGCCGCGGCCCGGAGATGACCCGATTCAGTGACCTTTGCCAAGAACCACCGTGAGTCATCGTTGTAGAGCCCGGCCCTGCGGGCGGCCCTCACGGAGTACCGTCTTTCGGTCTCGATGTAGTCCAGCACTAGATCCAAAACTCGCTGACTCAAATGAACCGTCCGATTCAACGGTTCCTTCCAGGACGCCGACAGGTTGAATCTTCCACAGAGTTCGGATTGACTAAGCGAGATGTTTTCGAGGTCCGAGGTTCTCAGGCTGAATGCTTCTGTCGTGCGGAGACCAGCATTCAAAATCATTTCGAGCAGCGCGGAGTCCCGTTTTGTGGTGCCAGTCGCGGTGCCCTTGACTTCTGGTGATTCTGTCTGACCGGCTCCGAACCCGATGTCCCTGAGTATCTTGAAGTCCCTAATGGAGATTGCGGCGACGGATGACTCTAACGTGGCGCTGACCGGCCGCGATCGCGGAGGACCGCAGTCTGGAGAAGGACGCAGGGCGCTGATGACCAAGCCGTTTCTCTGTCCCCAGGTATACAGGCGTGTGATGGGTCCGACTAGTCGGAGCCAGGCAGCTCGGGAAATGTCTTGCCGGTGTCCAGCCGTTGTCAGATGAACGTAGTACCTAGCGAAGTCGTCCGGGATCGCATTCCATATGGACTTGCCGCAGATTTCCTCGACAAAGGTAGCCCACGCATGGATTGCGCGACAGTGATGACGCACTAGGGCATCGCTTGCGGCTCCGAGCGTGGCTAAGGACTCCATGTACTCATTCACGCCGTGAGGGCATGTGCCATCGTCGCGGATGATATAGGGCAACTTGTTAAGGTAAGGCCTCGGCCGGCCTATCCCTTGTTCGTTACTCGACTGATCGGTATAGCGTAAGTGGAGCATGGTTTCCTTTCGTAGTGCGGCGAACCGAACCTGTGCACGAAAGGGTGTGGTGACACATAGAAAAGAGTACCGGCGCTGCGATTTGGGTCAACCTTCGCGATTACTCGCGGTCTGATCACCATTGGATGCCGGCTTCGTCTGTGAGTGCGGCGATGACCGCGGCAGGTTCCTCAAGGTGGTCGACGGGGCGGCCGTGGTCAGCGAACCACGTCGTCGGAGATGTCATCCAAAAGACGACGTCCTGGCCACCCCAGCCGTACGCTTCGGCGATCTTCTTCAAGTCCTTCAAGAGCGGGCGCATTCTCATCGGCCACTCACCGTCGGGTGAAGGTTCAAAGAGGAATCCCGGGTACAAGGTCTCGCCACGATACCGGACCCCGAAATCCGGCATATCCGTGGCGTTCCCTGGTCCGAGAGCGCCCCGGGCTTCACTCTCCGTGAGAAGCCCGAACTCCTGACCGATTTTCGTCACCACGTTGATTGTGGCCTGAACCGCCCGGGCAAGCTGCGGCGAGACTTCGCCGTCCACGCTCTCCAATGCCCGGAACAACGCTGCGATCGGTTCCGCCGACCGGGCACGCTCGGTGTCGCCGGTCTCGTGCTGGTCGGAAGGTCCTGAAGGTGGGGCCATCGTCTGTTCCCTGTCATCCCAAAATGTGCCTTGCTACGCGACGATAGACCATCCGTTGGTGTGCACAAAGTGCTGCGGTTTGCGGCGGACAGGCCTGTGCGGAGTTGTCTTGGCCGGTCCTTCCAAGCCTGCTATGCCACCTTGTGACCCGCCGATACGGCGGGCTGAATCTTCGAACTTTCGATGAAGCAATGGGCTCCTACGAAGAATGCCTCGTGCAGCTGCTTCGCCCGGCCCAGTGGACCTAACCAAGCGAGAAGAACTGTGCCCGGTTGAACAGGATTCTTGAGTGGAAGGTACCCTGACCGTGGAAGCCGACGACGGCACAACAAGCAAAGTCAGCAGCACCGCCGAAACCTACGAACAGGCCCTTACCGAGGCCCGGAAACTGGTTCCGAAGGGAAGCAAGGAAATTGTGATCCGGACGGACCAATACTAGGGGTTAGGGAAAGCATAGTCGGCCGGCTAGCTGCCCTGGTGACGTTCCGATGGTGGCCCACCACGCGCGCTGGGTTTGTGTCGTCTGGGACTGTTTGAATAGCCGGTCTGAGACCGGCTGGTGCTGTGACTTTGGACGAGCGTGGCTCTTGTGTCGTATTGCCCTCTGGTTTTGCTGTGAGGTGCGCTTGCCGGGATTTGCCCGCTCGTCCAAAGTCCAGCATCGGTTCTGTCTACTGCGGTCGCTTGATTAGAAGCCTGTCCAGCCCCAAAGGTTGTGGCCCATCCCAGACTCCCCGCAGTACGCCTTTTGACCGATACCCGCACTCATCATAAGGAACTGCAGGAGGTACAAAATGGCTGTCGTCGCGCAAACCTAAGACTATGTTGTCGGCATCGACACACACTCGAAAACCCATACCCTTGTGATCATTTCCACTCTCACCGGTGCCGAGATCGCCAACGAGACGTTCCCTTCAACGACAGCAGGAATGAGCCGGGCCCTGCGCTGGATTTCACGACGCAGCACCGGCGATAGCGGGCGAGTGCTGCTCTCCATGGAAGGAACCGGATCGTACGGAGCCAAGCTGCGTCAGCTGGCAACGCAAGGCGACTAGCGAGTAGTCGAGGCACCATTTCCTCAGCGTCGGGTCGGTAGAAAGCTTGGAAAGTCAGACAGCATCGACGCAGCTCGAGCGGCGCGGGCCGTCCTTGGAATAGAGACCGATGAGCTTCGGGAGCCACGCGCCGGCCAACATCACACGGCGCTACGAGTCCTTACCGTCGCCAGGACCTCCATGGTCCGCGAGCGAACCGCGGCGATCAACTCTCTAATGGCACTGCTCAGAGTCGTGGACCTAGGAATCGACCTCCGTAAGTCTTTGACCGCGAAAACGGTTGAAACCATCGCAGCGTGGAGGACCAGGGAAGAAGGCATCGGCACCCGCGTGAGCCGTTCCGAGGCTAGCCGATTGGCCAAACAAATCCTCGCATTGGAAGACCAACTCGAGCAGAACGTGACCGATTTGGCTTTACTGGTCCAAAAGAGCCGCCCTGCTCTCCTTGATCTGCCGGGCGTAGGCCCAGTTAGCGCAGCCGCCATCCTCACCGCCTGGTCCATCCAGGCCGTGTCCGCTCAGAAGCCGCACTGGCCGCCCTTGCCGGCACATGCCCCATCCCCGCTTCATCAGGAAGCACGACCAGATACCGACTCAATCGTGGCGGCGATCGCCAGCTCAACAAGGCCATTCACACAATCGCGATCGTCAGAATGCGCTGCCATCAAGACACCAGGGATTACGTAGTCCGCAGAACGGGCGAAGGACGGAACAAGAAGGAAATCATCCGCAGCCTCAAGCGCTACATCACCCGGCAAATTTACCGAGCACTCCAGGAGGGAGGGCAGTCGGCAGCCAACTGCTCACACAGCGCTTCCCAGGGGTAGGAACCGAATACGCCCGAAAGGGGCCGTGCCCGGTCCAATCCTTGTCAGACGTCGTTGTCGGCGGGGGCGCGGTAGACCGTGATATTTCGCCGCGCGCGGCACGCGCCGCGAAGGAGTGCAACAATGCTGCTGGATGATTAGACGTCGAAGGAGCAGGCCAACGGTCACGAATGAGCAGGAGTCCAGGATCAAGATCAGCGACAGCATACGGGTGACCTTGTTCAAGTGGAGCTCGATCAGTAACGCCAAAACTGCGGTCCTGATGGCCCGGCAGTGTCGAGAACGAGAGCAGTCCCACCCTGCGTTGGCGCAGGGAAGCCCCGAAGCCGCAACAGCAACGGACGAGCACTGGGCTTTCGCGAGCTCCTCTATCGTCTCCTCAGTCATGTTCATGGAGGCGAATATCAACGAAGTGTTCCTATCGGCAAGCATGGCCCTGAGCGACGAAACTCGCCCCAACTTTGTTGGAGATGGTTTCCCCTACGTAGGTGGGCTATTGTCACGCGATGACCGGGGCAAGCTCGAGGACACTTGGGATCTAGTAGAGGGCGCTGGACTGCTAGACAAGTACCAGTTCGTTCTGGCACTTCTTGGCAAAGAGCGGATGGACAAGGGCAACGCGCCGTACCAGCCAGCTAACGCACTGGTCGGTGTCCGCAACAAGCTCATCCATTTCAAGGAGGGCCCTCATGAGGTTGGAAGCGAACTAAGGACCTTCGAGAGGAATCTGCGGAGCTTTCTCGGCGGTACACACTTCCAACCGCACCCATTCACGTCGGCCGGCAACCCGTTGTTCCCCGATCAGCTGTTCGGCTATGCCGGTTGTCGTTGGGCATGGCGCACGGCCGACGCGTTTGCCCAGGAGTTCCACAAGCGGCTGGGTATCGAGGCGGCTTATCAACCTTTCCGGTCGACCCTGACCCTCGCCTGAGAGAAAGTTGGGCCGCTCGCCCCCTCAGCCATCCTCCGCCCATGTCTTCTGTGGTTTTCCCCTTCTGTGATTCTCATAAACGGTCAGTTATGACAGTTCTGCGAACGGTGCAATCCAAGCTGAGGATCCGCAGAGTGGAGAGCTGCCCGGTATCGGCCCAAAATGAGCTTGACAGATTGAAGCATCCCGGCTGAAAGACGCCATTTGGGTTGTACGTACGCCTTACCGCCGAGCACTGTGAAGGCCCGGCGAATGTAGGTTGGGGTTTGAAGAATATGTCGCGATGAGGAAGTACTTACGATGAAACAACACTTCAAGGGCTACTACGCATCGTCTGAAGAGGAGATCCGGGCGCTTTGGTCATCGGCCACTATCGTGTTTGATGCCAATGTGCTCTTGGACTTCCACCGCTATGAGCCTGAAACCTCTACAACGTACTTAAGGTTGGCCTCGGCATTTAGCGACAGGCTTTGGGTACCCTTCCAAGCGGTACAGGAGTACCACGAAAACCGTGCGGGCGTACGCGCGGGAGCCACGTCCGCTCACGACGAACAGATCGATTCAATCACCAAGCTGGTCAACACCATCGGTCAGGCCCCACGGAAGTCGCACCTAGCCGCCGGCGAAAAGCACAAAGCCCTTGTGGATGCAGCCAAGGATCTCCTGGAGGAGCTCAAGGATGCTCGCGCGACCGTGGCCACCCGAAACGCCCCAACGGCTGACGACCCCGTTCTTAACCATCTCTCGGAGCTGTTGTCCGACGATAAGATCGGTCCGAAGCCCACGGAAGAAGAGCTGAAAAAGCTCTTCAAAATTGGCGCTGAACGTTTTGCCAACAAAATTCCACCGGGCTACATGGATCTAGGCAAGAAACCTGGAAACCGCCAGTATGGCGACTATGTTCTCTGGCAGCAGGTCATGACCCATGCGAAGGAAAACAAGCTGGACATCATCCTCGTCACCGAAGACGCAAAAGAGGACTGGTGGGTTTCTGCCCATGGAAAGCAGATAATGCCACGACCTGAACTTGTCAACGAGTTCCGGGAGTTCACGAACGGCCAATCCATCCATCTGTATAACGGCCTGTCGTTCTTCGATTACGCCGCTGAGGAAGTTGGCGACAAGACGACGCCCGAAGCTATCAAGGCCGCCCGTGAAGATCTGGAGGACGTAGCCCAGCGGCGGGCCGACGAGGCCCTTTATTATCGGCAGCTTCGGGAGGACGCAGCCCAGCAGCGGGCCGGCGAGGCAGCCTACTATCGGCAGCTTCGGGAAACGGTGATGACGGGCGAGCGGTTCGTAGAATCGATGCGCCCGGTTTCTCTAGCCGAGATCGGTCAACCAGCAGGCCTGGGTGAGTCTTTGCCCTACGACGACTATGTCCGTTTAGGCGAACTTAAGGCCAGATTGGAGCGGCTGATTAGGCACATTTCGGCCAGAGAAGAAGCTGGAACGGAAGCGGATGACCCGGAACGGTCAAGATTGCGGGACAGTCTGGAAGTTGTTCGGGCGGAACTCATCGCTCTCCACGTCCGCGCTGGATTCGGCAGCAACGAGGCTCGCGCCAGGATCCAGCTGTTCGAGGAACCCCAGTGGCGCCGTACCATGCGGGGTGAAGACGACGACTCCGGCTACGGCCCGGACAGCTATTACGCCCGCGCCATGGGCAAGGACAACTGATATCTCATCCACGTTTGGTGTCTGAACTCCTCGGCAATAGCTCCCAAAAGTACTAAAGACCTTTCGAAGTGGCGGCTTGTAGAAATCTGCCAGCAAGCTAGTATCATGCTCAGCCCCCGATGGCGGCTCGCAGCGGATAGGCCCTCTTCTCGTCTAGTAGAGGTGCCGCATCGTTCCGGGGTCGGAAGGTGGTCCGACATGGCTGAGAAGTATGAGTCTTTTTGCTTCTACCAGTCTGGGTTGCTCATCGGCCAACCAGTCTTTGCATTCGGTCCGAGGAGAGCAGCAAACCGCAAGAGGCCTGATCTCAAAGCGATGCGATGGAATGCGGTCTTGCTCAACTGTCGACCTGTCGGACTTTCTTCCATCCCGAGGGCACAGGGACACCCTTGTGGACAATGGAAGCTATGACCGATGAGAACGTCTCCATAAGCACGGATACTTCCTCCGTTTCAATCTCTTACCTACGGAAGAATCTGAAGGACGTGATTGCGCGAGCAGGCAAGGGCGAGCGGATCCAGATAACGAGGAATGGCAGGGTTCTGGCGGTGCTGGTCGGGCCTGCGGATTGTGAGTTGCTTGAACAATTGGAGGGGGCGCGAGATTTCGCACAGTACCGTGCCGCCATGAGTGCAGACGATGGGGGCGGACTGGAACAGTTGCGTGCCGACCCTGACGGGTGAACTCCTGCCGTGCCGGGTTGGTCGGCCCGTTGGATAAATCGGGGCGAATGACCCCCGCCTGTGCGGGCGTCGGTCCGGACGCCGTCACCGAGACCGCTCCGGGCCCCTGATCTGCGGCAAACCCACAACGTGAAACCGGCCAGGCTCCCGGGGTTTGGTTTCCGGCAGGAATCATTGGGCGTCCTCGAGAGCGGCGGACATGAAAGCCACCCTCTGCAGGTGAAGAATCGGGCCCGGCGATAGGTGAGGAGTCGAATCGTAGATTGTCCTGGTGTGCTGGGCGCGCGGGGCAGGGCTCAGCTGGACGTCTGGGTTTGCGCCAACAACCTGGGCCTAGGGGGCGATCTCCCTTTGTCTCGCGAAGAAATCACTTGGCTACCCTCCGGAGTTCTGAAACGAAGGCATCATGACGGGCAGCGAACCGCACTGATCTCAGGACTCCGGGCGCGGCAATATGGTGAGGAACCCCGGTCCGCATTTTCGTGGGAAGGGCCGAGAAAGCCCGCCGCTGGCTGACAACCTGTGCGGTGCTTATCTCGGCCCTGATGCCCTTAGTGGTCAGAATTATTGACCACTACTGGCGTTAGTGACGCTCCACATCCGAAGGGCCGGCTGATTAGGACGACGGCCCTTCTGTGTCACATGGTAGACGGCGCGCAGGTCCTGGCCAAGAGCGGGCTAAGTTGAAACCCGATAGACCCCAGTCGGCACGTCATCATTGCCGCGGGATGAACATCACACTCCGACAGCGCAATGGCCCTGCGCAGACTGGCCGCGTTACATGGTCTCCAGATCCCGGGCATGGATCCAGATGCCTAGCCGGGAGAATTCAACCGGGGTGCCGGACTTGATTCTGGCCAGCCACCGTTCGGTGGCGTTCGGCAGGGTCGTGACAATCCACTCTTCCGCTAGGGGCTTAGGTTGCGTCCAGGCAGGCTTTGGGATTCCGAGCCGATCGCTTTCGCGGCCAACGACCGCGGCAAGCAGTGTGTCCCACCGTAGGGATCCGGTGGAGCCCGGGGCTATCAGGAAATCCTCATAATTCGACGGTGATGTTTGACGGAAGTCGGCGATGGCGGTGACCATGATCCGGAAGGCGAAATCAACGTCTCCGTTCGCCAGCTCGCGACCGATGATCTCGGCGGTCCTTCGCGAACTCAGCCGGTGTTCGTCGGTCATGGCCATGATCACACCCTAACCAAGACTGACCGCAGTCCGGAGTTCCCACTTCCAGCCGCTGCTGCGGTTACCGGCACGGGTTTGGCTGGGTAGGGGCGGCCTGTCGGCCAGCTCCTCGGCATCTTTACGGGGTTTTGCCTGATGTGGTCTCGGATTCCGGTGCCGAAGGTGCGATCCGGATGGGCCCGAGGTCATCCGTCGTATCGTCGGTGAGGTTCTTCACGTCGCGTTGATAGTCCGCGTCGATGGTGGCCCGGATGCGATGCACGTCGTCCCTGGTCAGGAATGGTTTTTTCTCCACTGATTTTCCCTCCCTTCAGCGGAATACACCGTGTCGAATGATCCGAAGTCGTCCGGGGGCAAATGGGGACCATCACCGTTGGTGAGAGGGTCCAGGGGCCGTGGCCCTGGACGGAATGTCTCGTATCCCTGGAGTCGTAGCAGCAATGTATCCGGAGTCATTGGGATGAGCGTCCGGCCTACCATCGCATGGTTCTTCCGGCCGCCGGTGGTCTCGACGAGAGCGTCTTCCATGGCGACTAGCCTAGACCTTGATCGCTGCTTATCGAGTTGCTGCTGGCGTCCCCCGGTCCGGCTTTGTCCCACCGAACGCCATCGCAGCTGATAGGTCGATTGTGCAAAGGCGCTTTGCACAATTGGCGACCGCTGTCGGTGTTCTCAGCGGTGATATTGCCGTGACCAGTTTTCCAATCAGCAAAGCCACCCCTGCGGATGCCGTCCCGCCGGGGCGGATTGGCTACGACATTTCCGCCGACGAACTGCTTCTCCACACCCTTCAGAGCGAGGAAGCTTTCGATGCGCTCTGTTCGGCAGGTGTGCTCGTGTCTGATCCTTCCCGTATCGATCCTTTTCTTGTCGACGCCTACGACTGGCTTACCGGCAGATGGCAGCACGGCTCACCACTGCCGGGGAGGGGGCCATCTGGTTTTGGGCCCGGATCACGCGCCGTGATCTGGTGGACAGTTGCAGGCACTCCATCGGGCAGGTTCTGCTGACCTGCAGGGTGCCGCGGGAACGTGTGCTGCTCTCCCACTATGGCGACTGGCATTCGGTCCTGAACAAGTTCCCTCATATCCCGGAGATCCCAGGCGAAAGCGATGAAGACTACACCGTACGCACGGATCGAAGGTACGACGATTTCGTGGACAGGCTCAAGGCCGCAGGAGCTTGGGGTGCGGGAATCGAGGCCTGGCCGGCGGATTTGAGAGCCGACGTCGAGCAAGGCTGGGAGAGCATCTTTGACCCGGGGAATTACGGTCGTTTCGAGTCCTGGCAGGCCACCATGCACACACTGTGCGTGGAAGACGTCGTGGAAGCCGTCAGAATCCAGCGCTGAGCTTGCCGTCCCATGAGTCCAGTTGAATCGGGGGGTGCGGATGGGGCTCCGCGTACGACCGGACGGGCAGGGCCAACAGCATTGGACTGTGCACGGGTCACGGCGCTGAAGCGACCGAAGGTTCTCTCGACCATGCAGCGTCTCGAATACTTCATCGACGGGTCGCTGCCGGGCGCGACGTGGATGTTCCCGCCATATCGGGGGATGACACCGCCAACGTCGATGGGGCAATTGCCTCTCCGGGCGTCCGATCCAAGGCCAGCGTGAACGGATCGCTGCGCTCATCCCGGTGCGGCAAGGTCAGGGTCGCTGGCCTCGCCATGTTGGGCCGATCCGTTGCTGCCGCTGCTTGACCTTTTATACGCCTTTATACCTTTTATATTCTTTATACTTCCCGGCCCATGACCGGCGGGTGAAAGCAACCCTCATCGCCGGTTGCCCGGGCGGAGACAATACCGGGCCGGTCGACAAGTGCGTCCTGGGGGTTGCCCCGGCAATAGTTATTGCGCCACGAGCCGGAGTGGTCGTTCGCCCAGGAAGACGGTGATTTCTTGGCCCCAGGATGCGGTGAGGCGGTCTTCTTCCATGCCGTCTCCGAAGACCACGAGTTGGTCGGAGGCCACGGTGATCCGGAGTGTTTCTCCCGCTTCCAAGGCACCTTCGGTCAGCGACCCTCCGGTGATCGGGGAGGGCCAGGCTTCGCGGACGAACCAGGCGAGCCGGGGATCGGTTGGGGTTGGTAGGGTGCGTCCTCCGCGTTCGAGGGCGATGGATGCGCACCAGCCGGTGGCGCCGGTGCCGGTGGAGACGATCAGTCCGGAGGAGGACTGGCGTTCGGTCTGCCCGTCCGGGGCCGTGAGCCGGTACCGGGCCGATTGGTGCGAGGCGTGGCCGATGAAGATTTCGTTGAGTCCGGAGAGTTGCTGGCCGTCGTCGAGCCGTGCCGTCACGGTGGCCAATTCCTGGCAGGCCAGCCGCTCCGCCAGCCCGGCGGGGGCAGAGTCCTGTAGTACTTTGGCTGCGACGTCGGGGGTGTGCCGGACGAGTACGCCGAGGTTGATGCCCGGCTCCGGGTTGATCCCGATGACAGGCTGGCCGTTGAGGTATTTGGCCGTGTTGGCCACAAGTCCGTCCTGGCCGACGACGGCAATGATGTCCTCCGCTGTGAACAGGAAGCGGCTGAGGTCAGCGCGTTCCACGTCGGCGTGACGCCATTCGGCGGGCACCGCGGCGCGGATGGTCGCCAGGGCCGTAATGAGCCGGTCGTGGTGGTACTGGACTTCCTGGATGGTGCGGCCTCTGGTGTGGAGGAAGAATTCGGCCTGGCCTCGGGTGGCGTGCCGGTCCAGGAGCTCCTGCAGTTCGGTGCGCCGGTGGACGATGACGAGGCGGGGGTTGGCCATGACAGAGCTACTTCCCGGCCCGGCCGGTGGTGCCGGCCACCGTCCCGGCCGCGGCGACGGGCACTGTACCGACCGCGGGGTTCTGGAACAGTCCGGCGAGGGCACCGGTGAGCAGGTCGGGGGTGATGGTGAGGTTGCCGATGTTGGGGAGGGATCCGGCTGCCTCGCGCAGGGCCAGTGCGAGCAAGGTGGCGTGTTCCATGCCGCGGTAGACCTCCATGGTGGCGGCCTCGTGCGCGGCGTTGGCTTCGCCGACGAGCCGGATCTGGTTGGCTTCGGCGGTGGCGTTGATGCCTTGGCGTTCGGCTCCGGCCTGGGCCTGGATGAGTCCTGCGGCGGCTTTTTCCTCGGCTTCGCGCCGTGCGTTGGCGCCTTCCTGGGCGACGAGATGTTCCCTGCGGGTGGCCAGTTCGATCTGGCTGGCCATTTCGTTCTCGGAGATGGTCCGTTCGCGCTCGACGGCGACGGCCCGGCGTTCGTACACGGCCCGGTCCGCTTCGGCCTGCAGCTGTTCCCGGACCGGCGTCTGCAGCGCCCGTTCGACGTCGGACTCCGGCCGGACCGCCAGGACCTGCACCCCGAGGATCTCGATGCCCGTGGACGCCAGCCGGGAATCTGCGCGGAGGGCGTCGGTGAGGACGGTGCGGAGCTGGCTGACGCCGCGCTCCAGCGCCTGGGCGAGGGTGGTGGTGGCAATCTGGTCGATCGCGTGGCTCTGGCACAGTTGGCCGATGATGGTGGCGACCTGCTCCTTGCCGGTCGCCTGCGCCGTGCCTGCCCCAGGCCCGGCGGGCTGGAGGGCGAAGTCGAGCCGGGCAGACACGGCCACCGGGTCGATGAAGCGGTAGGTCACGTTCGCCTGCACGCTCACGTCCTGATGGTCACGGGTGATGGCGTGGAAAAGCGTGGGCAGTTCCTGGTCATCCACAGGAACCTCGCTGAGCACGGAGTTCACCGGCCGGTACCAGAACGCCTGGCCCACCCCCTGGTGCCTGACTGTGCCTTTTTGGAGGTGCACGACGTAGCCGGTGGGGCTGCCCAGGAAGTGGCTGATCCAGGGGTAGCGCTTGATGCTGACCATGGGATTCTCCTAATCGTTCAAGATTCTCGTCAATCTGACGATAATCAAACGATAGGCTCGCATCCGATTTATTGTCAAGATGACGATAACTACCTAGGATGGGTCCATGCCCAAGTCCTACCCGGCGCCCGCGCGTTTCCCGGTGACCGTCGACGTCGTCGCCCTCACCGTCTCCGACGACGTCCTGAACATCCTGCTGATCACCCGCCTCATCAAGCCCTTCCGCGGCGCACTCGCCCTGCCGGGCGGCTTCGTACTGGCCGGTGAAGACCTAGTCACGGCTGCAGGACGGGAACTGGCCGAGGAAACCGGCGTCAAGCAGATCCCGGGGCACCTGGAGCAACTCGGCAGTTACGGCCCGCAGGGGCGCGACCCGCGCGGGGATGTGCTGACCGTCGCCCACCTGCTCCTCGCACCCAACTTCCCCGTCCTGTCTGCCGGGAGCGACGCCGAACACGCCGCCTGGTACCCGGTCAACCAGATTCTCGAGGGTGAATTGAAGCTCGCCTTCGACCACGAGCGGATCCTCGCCGACGCCCTGGAACGGGCGAAATCAAAGCTCGAATACTCACCCCTCGGGGCCGCGTTCTGCGGCGAGGAATTCACCATCGCCCAGCTCCGCGCCGTGTATGAAGCCGTGTGGGGGACCCGCCTTGACCCCCGGAATTTCCACCGCAAAGCCACCGGAACGCCCGGCTTTCTCGAAGACACCGGAAGGATGACGGCGGGCGACGCCGGTCGCCCGGCAGGCCTTTTCCGGCTCGCCCAGGCAGCCCGCCCATCCGCCGGTCAGCCGACTAGGGCCGTACTCAACCCGCCCCTCATGCGACCACGCAAGTGATGCCTTGTCTTCCGGGCGGCTGCAGTCTGGCGACCGCACGTCGGGTCAGATTCTGGTGATCAGTATTTTGTCCAAATCGAACTCAATTTCAGGATCATCGTCGACACTTCCGAAGACCAGCCGTACCGTGAAGCTTCCGTCCACGGAGACGGTGGAGTTCCCGTCCAGCAGAAGACCGTCCACATTAGTTGAAGTGAATGGCGAGTTTTGCTCGCACGATATGTGGCCCTCTACGGAAACTTCTAGAATTGCCCCAGTGCCGAATTTTGCGTTCAACGAGCCTAGGGAAATGTGACGGGGACCGACCAGCGAAAAGCCGGTAAGGTCGGCGTCATCAACGAATCCGATCTCCTCAACCTTTTCATCCAGTTCGCCTACCATAGATTCCAGTGATCCCGAGATGACCTCCACTAGATCTAGTTTAAGTATTTCCTTAGCGACTCTTAATGCAAATCGACCTGTGGAATCTAGTACCAAGTCCAAGTCGTCGGTCCATCCATCCACCATGAAATCAGGAATATATCCGTTGTCGATATTCGGGGACAGGATGACCGTGCTTTCGAAATTTTCGAGCAGTCGCTCATCGATGGCCCGGATTCTCTTTGCCAGCAAAGGACCGTAATTGGTCAATGACCTTCTTTGTATTTCTGGGTTTTCGGTGAGAGCCTTAACTAAGGCGCTTTCAAATCCTTGGGCAGTGCGCATTCTTTCGATATCTGCATTAATCGGAGCACTTAACTTCAAAGCTCGTTCAAGTGCATCTTCAATTGCTCCTGAACGCTCCTTGACGGCGTTCCCTTTTCTCTGGTTGCACTTAGAGCCTGCTGCGCAGATGGGGGCAAGGTTCTCGAGTCCGTCCAGAGAGTGTGAGGGCGGCATATTGAAGAGCGCCAGCGCAGCCTGGAATCCCTGCCGGGGTAGGATGTGGTCGATCTCCATGTATGTGGAATCTTCCGCTGGACGCAAACACCAGTAGCATTTTCCGCCCCATGCCTTATACATGGCGAGTCGCATTCGACCATGTTCCGGCTCTCCGGAAGTGTACTTTACCCGCTTTACCGCGGCCGGTTGTGGTTGATTTTTTATCCTAAATGGCATAATACCCGTACTATATTTCATTTCTGCGTGGATTCCGCAAGCTCAGGATGATGCTGCGGCGCCCGATAGTCAACCGGCTACCGGTGGCCAGGACACTGGATACGCCCGCGATCGCGCGACTCGATTAACCCGTTGCGACTAGTCTTGCGATCGTGGGCACTGCGGAAGTTGAAATCGATGAAAGTCGGGTCTGGCACTACACGAGCCCCGATGGACTCAAGGGTGTTCTCCGAAGCCATGTCATATGGGCATCGTCCGCAGAGACGACAAATGACCCGTACGTACTCAACAGTCCCGCAGAGATCGGCAAGGCAGAGCTGATCTTCACCCAGCGGGCCCGCTACGAAGGCCGCTCTGCCATCATCTGGGCCATCGACAACCCTTCCGAAGACGCCCTGGTGGAAGGCGACCGGATCGCCAGGATCGATCATGCCCTGCTCAGCTACGCGTTGCGGCTGCGCGGTGCGTCCACCGGCGAAATTCGCTGTCCAAAGCCTTCGGTGTTCCCTGACTTCGACCCCGCGGTCATGCCGATCTGACGATGACACAACCGACCGTCGGACGACGGGCACCCATGAGGTACAGCAGCAGCCGGTCGGTGATGTAGGCGAGATCTGCCGCCACGCTGAGGGGAGCATCGCGGGAGCGCGGGCCGGAAAGACCTGGGGGACTG
The DNA here is from genome assembly GCF_042884555.1 of Arthrobacter sp. NPDC058127. Lineage (NCBI taxonomy): Bacteria > Bacillati > Actinomycetota > Actinomycetes > Micrococcales > Micrococcaceae > Arthrobacter > Arthrobacter sp. NPDC058127. The sequence continues at coordinate 15,798 of NZ_JBHVTT010000008.1, forward strand.
CCAAATACTTGACGGTCTCCGAGGTCCTTTTGCGAACAACGGGCTCGTGATTCCTGTTCTGCCGGCAGATCGAAGCGGACTTGCCGTTTTTCGTCGGGCGCGCAACGCGGTTGAATCCTTCGTGAGGGACTGGTGCTTCAAGAGAAGGATGCAGGGCATGTGAGGACGTGAGAAGTGGTGATTCTACGCAGCGGGGCCAAGAGCGATCGGGTGATCTGGCGCACGAGGACAGGACAAACTGTCGGCGGTATGCCGGTTCCATGGATCATGAGCGATGCTGTACGTGCTCCTCGGAGCGACCGTACTGAGTGGCGTTGCCGCAATGGCGCACTACTGGCGGCCTCCCAGCCTCCAATTCTGCATTAGCGACACTTGACACTCGGAACCTCGACGCTGTGCAAGTCGGCGGCGGTGCTGCTTGTCACCGTGCGTGGAGAAGAAGCGAGGAGAAAATTAGGCGGGCTGACGTGCTGGCGCTGGCTCCCGGGCGGCTTCTATGTGCGGGAGTGGGTACTGGGTGAAGACGCTCTGGGCGACCAACAACGCTATCCCGATGACACCAGCCTGATTTCCTCGCGTCGAGCCGACTATTTCGATGCTGCGGGTAGCCAGCGGCAGTGAGCGTCGATAGACGGCTTCGCGAATGCCGGCAAAGTAGTACTCCTCGGCGGCTGCTAGCTGGCCGCCGATCACAACCACCCGGGGATTGAAGAGGTTGACGGTGACTGCGATGGCTTCGCCGAGTAGGCGGCTAGCGGTCCGTGCCAGGCGCACGGCGTTTCGTTCTCCGCTGCGCAGGAGTCGAACGGCCTCATCGACCGTTGCCAGCTCCAGACCCTGGGCTTGGAGGTCCCTTAGGAGCGCCCACCCGCCGGCGTAGGCTTCGAGGCATCCCGTGTTACCGCATCTGCACTCGGGTTCATTCTCGACGCCGGCGGGCTTGGGGACATAGTTATGGCCGATATCACCGGCGGCTCCGTCCGCGCCCCGGTGGAGCCTGCCATCGGATATCAGTCCGGAACCGACTCCGGTGCCGATCTTCACCATGAGCAGGTGCTCAACATGGGGGTATGTCGTTTGCTGCTCACCGAAGGCCATGGCGTTGGCATCTTTGTCAACGATCACGGGGCAGTTGTATTCGTTGCGGAACGACCCGGGGATATCGTATCCGTCCCAGCCGGTCATGATTGGGGGGTGAACGACCCGTCCAGTGTCTGTATCGACCGGCCCTGGAACGCTGATGCCGACTCCCAGGACAGTTGCCGGTCCGGCTCCGGCCTGCATTAGGAGAGACGAAAATTCGGTCTTGACCATGCCCAGGACAACGTCTGGTCCGTCCGTTACATCGACTTTCAGCTCGACCTCGTCGAGGATCGCCCCAGTCAGATCACACAGGCCGATGCGCATTGCAGTGGCTCCGATGTCTGCGACCAGGAACTGCCCTGCCGTCCGATTGAAAGCGAACGATCCGGCAGGCCTGCCCTTGGTTGATTCTGCGCCGGACGGGACCACCAGGCCAGCCTCAAGAAGGCTGTCAATCCGCTGGTTCACGGTCGACCGTGAAAACCCGGTCTGTGCCGCAATCTCCGTTTTGGTCAGGATCTTCCCTGATCGAAGCAGATCCAGAATCTCAAGGGTTCCTGTCGTCGCCTCAGGCAGGGGCGACGCTGGTTGGGCGCTCATATCTGTCGTTCACCGCCATTTCTTAGCCTGCAGACCATCTTAACCTCCGCTCTTCGCAAAAGGTTGCGTGGCTCACATCACATAGTTATGCTATCAGGAGACGTTAGTTCGGCGTTCATATGTTTTTCAAAAACAGAAGGGGCAAAGATGCCACACCTCAAGAACTCACTCATCTTCGTTGCTGCTGCTTCCGTCGGGGTTTTGTCCCTGGCCGGTTGCAGCACGATGGGCGGCACTCCCGTCGGCGCAGGCGCCAGTTCGGGGCCGGCCAAAACAGCAGCAGTCATCAAGGGCCTGGACAACCCGTTCTTTCAGTCGATGGAATCAGGAATCAAGGCCGCCGATGGAAGCGTCACCGTCCAGGCAGCCCAGAATATTACTGACACGAGCGGCCAGGCCGACCGGCTTTCTTCCCTCGCCGGCCAGGACTTCAACTGCTTCATCATCAATCCCATCAGCGGCAACAACCTGCTCCAGGGTGTGGCGCAGCTCAAGGCCGCAGGCAAGACTGTCGTAAACATTGACAGCCCCGTGGATCCGAAGGCCGCGAAAGCAGCGAATGCGGTGCCGGACACATACATCGGCACTGACAATGTTTCCGCTGGAAAGCTGGCCGGAGAGCAGATGGCGAAACTCGTCAAGGATGGCGAAAAGGTTGGGATCATCGGCGGGATCGCCGGTGATGTGACCAGCGGCGACCGGGTCACCGGATTCACCCAGGGTCTGGCCGGAAAAGCCAAAGTACTTGAGACTGAGTCAGCAGACTGGGACCGCCAGGTCGCACTGACCAAGGCCGGGGACCTGCTGCGTTCCAACCCTGACATCAAAGGCTTCTTTGTCGCCAATGATGTCATGGGCCTGGGTGTCGCGCGGGCGGTAGCAAACGCCGGCCTGACCGGAAAGGTTGCCATCATCAGCGTCGACGGCGTCCCTGAGGGTCTTGCCGGCGTACAGTCCGGTGAACTCACGGCGACCGTGGCTCAGTACCCCTACGCCATCGGCGAGATGGGCGTCCAGGCGTGTAAGGCGGCTGCGGCAGGGCAAAAACTGCCTGCATCCGTCAAAGCCCCCGTGGCCCTCGTGACCAAGGACAACGTCGGCGAGGCGCTGAAGAGCGCACCGGCTCCCTTTGCGCCCTACGACAACCCGTTCAAGAAGTAGCAGGGAATCTCCATCATGTCCTCCATTTCGCACCATCCCCCGGCCCAGTCAAAAGGAACGCCGAGCCCCGTGAACACTCCTGACCGTTCCCGCGCGAAGACCGCAGCATCAGGTGCCTGGTACCAGGATCTGAAGCGGATCAGCTTCTGGGCCGATCATGCAGCCATTATCGGGCTCGTGGTTATGGTTGCAGTCTTCACGGCTCTGAACCCCGTGTTCTTGACTGTCGGAAACATCCAATCGATCCTCATCGCCGCCTCGATCCTTATCGTTCTCACCATCGGGCAGGCCTTCGTCATCCTCAGCGACGGCATCGACCTCTCCGTCGCCTCAACCATGACGCTAGGCGTCATCGCCTTTGGCATCGCCTACGCGCAAGGTACCGGACTCCTCGTGAGCATGGTCTCCGCAGTCGTTGCCAGCACAATTGTCGGCGTGCTCAACGGCGTGCTCATCGCCAAAGGAAAGATCACAGACTTCATCGTGACGCTCGGCTCCCTCTCCGTCGCCTCCGGACTGGCACTCGTGCTCTCCGACGGCAAGCCCACGTCCATCACCAGCGTCGACCTGATCAACTTTTCCACCCACGGAGTCCTGATCTTCGGGAACCCATTCATCGTCGCAGCAATCATCGCAATCATCGCCCACGTCGTCCTCTTCAGAACCCGCTTCGGAACCCACCTCTTCGCCACCGGCGGCTCCGAAGAGGCTGCCCAGGCAACCGGCATCAGCACCGCACGCGTCAAGATCGCCGTGTATACGATCTCAGGAATCCTCGCCGGCGTAGCCGCAATTCTGCTGATCGCCCGGGTGGGCGCATCGGAACCGGCAGCCAACACGACGTTCCTGTTGAACTCGGTCGCCGCCGTCGTTCTGGGTGGCGTCAGCCTCACCGGCGGACGTGGATCCGTTTTCGGACCCATCGTCGGCGCATTGCTCCTCACAGTTCTCACCAACGGACTGACCCTGATGAACGTCTCGCAGTTCTATCAGCCCCTTGCCGTCGGCGTCGTGGTCATCCTCGCCGCCCTGCTCTCGAGGTTCCAGAAATGACCACCACCCTGACCAAATCCATCGTCGACGTTCAGGACGTCTCGCTCGCCTTCGGAAGCGTAAAGGCCCTCCAGAACGTGAGCCTTACCCTGGCGGAGGGAGAAATCACCGCCCTCGTGGGCGACAACGGCGCAGGGAAATCAACCCTCGTCAGGTGCATCTCCGGAATCCACAAGGCCCAATCGGGCACGATTGCCTTCGAAGGCGAGCCGGTTCACTTCCGAAGCCCGGAAGACGCCCGCGAAGCAGGCATCGAAACCGTCCACCAGAACCTCGCCCTTGTCGATGACCTGACGGTCTGGCAGAACCTGTTCCTCAACAGGGAACTGACCCGCGGCATCGGACCCGTCCGGTTCCTGGACCGGAGGGCCATGAAGGAAGCCGCAGACCGGATGGTCTCCACCCTGGCCGTCAACGTCCCGGCCGTGAAGTCCAAGGTCCGCAGGCTCTCCGGCGGCCAACGCCAGGCCGTATCAATCTGCCGGGCTGCGGGCTTCAGCTCCAAGCTCGTCATCATGGACGAGCCCACCGCCGCACTCGGTGTCCAGGAAACCGCGAAAGTCGAAGAACTGATCTTTAGACTCCGCGACGACGGGCACTCCGTCCTTCTGATCAGCCACAACTTCAGCCAAGTCATGCGGCTCAGCGACCAGGTCTGGGTCATGCGCGCAGGCCGTTGCGTCGCAGGCCGCCGCACCACCGATACCTCCGGCGACGAGATCGTCTCGCTCATCACCGGTTCCCGCGAAAAATAATCGACAACACGAAAGACAATCCCATGGTTTACAGCAACCCCCTCGGTGTCCACGCCCTCGTCTGGGCAGGAGACACCTCCGAAGAATCCGTCGGAAAAGTCATCACGAGTACGGCCAAAGCGGGCTACGACCTCGTCGAATTCTCCCTTCACGACTCCATCAACCTGAACGTGCAGCACGCCCGGGCCCTGCTGGAGGAAAACAACCTTGGAGTCGTCTGCTCCAGGGGACTGGCGTTCGACGCAGACGTCTCCAGCGACGACACCGCCACCGTGGAGCGGGGAGCGAAGCTCCTGCAGGAATCCCTCCAGATCACCCACGACCTGGGCGGAACGCACTTCACCGGCGCGCTCTTCAGTGCGCTCGGCAAATACGGTGCCCCCATGACCGCGGCCGGCCGCGCGAACGTGGTTCGTGTCCTGAAGGAACTCGCCGACGAAGCCGCTAAAAAGTCCATGACTCTGGGTCTTGAGATCTGCAACAGGTACGAAACGAACGTCATCAACACCGCCCACGACGCGCTCCGTCTAGCGGACGACATCGGCCGGGACAACGTCCTGATCCACCTCGACACCTATCACATGAACATCGAGGAAAACGACCTCGTCTCGCCGGTCTACGAGGTGGGAGACCGGCTTGGCTACGTCCACATCGGTGAGAACCACCGCGGCTACCTCGGATCAGGGCACTTGGACTTCACCGCCTTCTTCCACGCCCTCGCCGCCATCGACTACAACGGGCCCATCACGTTCGAAAGCTTCTCCTCGGCCGTCGTGGCCCGCGGCCTGTCCAACGACCTGGCGGTATGGCGCAACCTCTGGACCGACGGCGAAGACCTCGCCGTGCACGCGCGCGAATTCATTGCCAACCATCTTCACGCCACCCGGGCGACCCGATGACGTTGGAGGACCTCCTGACCCGGGCCCGGAGCCTGGGCGCCTCCCACCGGGCACCTGTAGTCATCGGCGTTGTCGGGGCGCCCGGGGCCGGCAAGACAACACTGGTGGAAAGTCTTGTCAGGGAACTGAACAAGGACATTCCCGACCCCGAGCACCAGGAATACGCCCACGTGCCTATGGACGGCTTTCATCTCTCGGACCAGGAGCTGACACGCCTGGGCCTGCTGGACCGCAAAGGCGCCCCTGAGACCTTCGACGTGCACGGATACGCAGCCACCCTTCGCCGGCTGCGCTCCCCACGGGAGGCAGTGGTGTATGCGCCCGGCTTTGAACGCACCATCGAACAGCCCATAGCCGGCGTAATCCCCGTCTTCCCATCCGCGACAACGATTCTTACGGAAGGAAACTACCTTCTGCTCGACGTCCCGGAGTGGCGCGAGGTCAGGAACCAATGCAGTGAGATCTGGTACTGCGAGCAAGACGATGACCTGCGGGTCCAGCGCCTCATCCAACGCCACATCCAGTTCGGCAAAACCCCGGCCGAAGCAGAGTCGTGGGTACAGACGGTTGACGAGAAAAACGCCCGGCTGATTCAGTCAACACGGGCCAACGCCGACCTCGTCGTCACGCTCGAAGAAATCAGCGCAGCCTGAATGTGCCGATCCGTCCGGCAGGCGGATCGACACACAAGGACCTACCGACTCTGCCGCAGACCGCGAGGCTGACGCCTCAGCACGCTTGGTGCCCAATCCACCTATGCTCGGCAGGTCTCTGCCGCCCGCACTCTGAAATTCCAGGAGAAATGAAAATGACGACCCCCACTCAAGCCCTGTCCGATGCCGGTGTGTCCATCTGGCTTGATGACCTTTCCCGGGAACGGCTGTCCAGCGGCGGCCTGCGGAAGCTCATTGAAGAGAAGAATGTGGTTGGTGTGACCACCAACCCGTCCATCTTCCACGCCGCCATCACGGCCGGCAGCGACTACGACGCCGTGATTGCCGAAGAGGCAGCGAAGGGCGCCACCGTTGAAGAGGCGGTTTTCGAGATCACCACCCGCGACGTCGCCGATGCCTGCGACCTTTTCGCCCCGGTCGCGGCAGCGAGCAAGGGCGTGGATGGCCGTGTCTCCATCGAGGTGGATCCCCGTCTGGCGTGGGACACCGAAGGCACGATCGCCGAGGCCAAGCACCTGTACAAGAAGGTCGACAAGGACAACGTCCACATCAAGATCCCGGCAACCCTGGAAGGTCTCGCGGCCATCACGGCAACCTTGGCCGAGGGCATCAGCGTCAATGTGACCCTGATCTTCTCCCTGGAGCGGTACCGCGCCGTCATCAACGCCTTCCAGACCGGCCTGGAGCTGGCCAAGGAAAACGGCCACGACCTCTCCACGATCCACTCCGTGGCGTCCTTCTTCGTTTCCCGCGTGGACACCGAGATTGACAAGCGCCTGGACGCCATCGGCACCCTTCAGGCCGCATCCCTCAAAGGAATGGCCGGTATTGCCAACGCCCGCCTCGCCTACCAGGTCTACGAAGAGCTGTTCTCCACCGGGCGCTGGGCAGTCCTGGCCGAGGCCGGCGCACTCCCGCAGCGCCCGCTGTGGGCTTCCACCGGCGTGAAGGACCCGGCCTACCCCGACACCCTGAACGTGACCGAACTGGTCGCCGCGGGCGTCGTCAACACCATGCCGGAGAGGACCCTCGACGCCACCTTTGACCACGGCGTGGTCACCGGTGACACCGTCTCCGGCACCTACGAGGAAGCAAACAGCGTCCTCAACGCATTGGAGGGCCTGGGCATCTCCTACAACGACGTCGTCGCAATCCTCGAATCCGAGGGCCTGGACAAGTTCGTGGCCTCCTGGAAGGAACTTCTGGCCGACGTCGAAGGCGCCCTCGCCACCGCTAAGAAGGGGTCCTAGGAGTCCATGTCGTTCGATTCCAGCATCCCGTTCGACCGTGCGGCGCACTCTTTGGCCAATCCGCTCGGCATCCACGCAGGCGTGTGGGTGAATGACTGGTCCGCCACATCGGCGCGTGCCGCCATCGAGGAAAGCGCTCGGGCCGGGTTCGATCTGATCGAGATCCCTTTACCAGATTCGACCGGCACGGCGGGCGCGACCGCCGGATCCGCTCTCACCCGAGCCCTGCTCGATGACAACGGACTCGACGCCGTAGTCTCCCTAGCGCTGGGTGTCGACACGGACATCAACATCGACAATGCGAGGGTCTCGGCCCGCGGCGAGCAAAAGCTTCTCGACGCCGTAGCCTTCGCCCAAGAGATCGGGGCGCACTACGTCGGGGGGGTGACCTTTTCCGCGATGACGAAATACTTGCATCCGGCGACCGAAGCCTCCCGCGCAAACTCGCTCGCCGTCCTTACCCGCGTTGCAGCCTTCGCCCACGAGGCGGACGTGCGGATTGGCCTCGAGTACGTCAACCGTTACGAAAGCAACCTGCTGAACACTGCCGCGCAGACGGCCGCGTTCATCGGTGATCTGAAAGAACGCGGCGCCGCGAACGTGCTGCTGCATATCGACACGTATCACGCCAATATCGAGGAACTCTCGCAGGCAGACGCGGTGCGGGATGCGGGCGCGCTGCTCGGCTATATGCATATCGCCGAGAACCACCGCGGCCGACTCGGAACCGGCTCAATCGACTGGCCGGGCCTGTTCGGGGCACTCGCCTCGTCAGGCTACAAAGGTCCGCTGACCTTCGAGTCATTCTCCTCCTCCATCGTGTCGACCGCCACCTGCGACAATATCGGCCTGTGGCGCAACCCCTGGAACGACCCGATCGAAGTGGCACGGCATGCCGCAGCGTTCCTGCGGGAGCAACGCGCCGCATCGGCCGATCGTATCGTCGCTTCGACGGCCGCATCTTGCTGAAACCACCCGTCACCGCGTGACGGCAAGCTGTCGGGTGAGAATAAACGAGACATTCAAAACAAGGAGAGCATTGTGCCGAACAACAGCGGTTTTCCCGCGGGGTCATCGAAAACGCGCCTGTGTCTCAGCTCATCGCTGAGGTTTTTCTGAGCACGATCGGGGGAGTGCATGTCCGTTGATGCATCGGCACATGGACCAACCAGCTTCGGGTCACCAGTCCTCGGCTATCCCCGGACTCTTCCAGTACGAAGCATGAATGGGCAGCCTTGCAGACTTACACCAGACTCTCGAAGATGACGAATCGGCAGGAAGTCAACAGTCTGATTGAGTTCGCAAAGGCTGCGCGGATTCTGGACGGGTTTGGTTTCCTTGACCGCTTCGGGAGGGTCGACAAGAGTCAGGCCCCTGCATGCTTCGTATCCGCTCGAATGACCTTTTGCTTCGCTATCGCCGCCCTGCTGGAAGTGCCCGGTGCCAGCACTTATGCCTCCCACGGTGTTGCCAGTCTGGCTGGATCCTTGCGGGACGAGACGTTTGGCGGCTATGTGGCTTCGCTCGCTGGGACGCCTTCGTCCCAGCGCAAACGCGCTTACCTGCTTCATTGCATTGGCGGCGTCCGCCGCAGCCACCGCGGGCGTCCCGGGCGCTGAACAGCTGACGGAGAACGTCGCCGATGTCCTGCAGACTCGGTTCTGGTCGGAGGAAGCCGGAGCTCTCTACGAATCCTGGGACGGCGAATTCGGAAGCCCTGAGTCCTTACAAACGCGTCCAAGCAACACTTACGCCGACGCTAGGGGGCTCTCCAAAGCGCCGCCATTCCCTGCGTCGAATAGCCACACGCTAAGGCAGATCGCCCCCTTGCGCTGCCCAATGCAGATCTCAAACGACCGAGCCTGCACCCTGTGATCCATCTGAACAGACACTACTAATACCCGGGTAAGTGCGCCCCTACGGGGGAGTCCGGAACGAGGGGCGTCTCCACCCCTTCTCAACTGCAATTGGAAGCGGGTACCGGAGATGTCTTCTTTCCAAAGATGTGAACGCGGGGCGACGCGTTGTAGGAATCTGACAAAAGACCTAGTTCTCTCTCCAGGCCAGTACCGCGAGGACAAAACGGAGAAAGGAAGTAGGAGGGGGAAGATCATCCAAGAATGCTCGCAAGCGCTTGCGCAAGCGCTTGCGAGCCAGTAGTGTGATCCATGCAACAACGAAGCGGGTGCCGGACCCGATTTCGTTCTCCCGCCCTATCTCGCTGGGCGCGGGCAGATCAGCACTTTCCCCAACCCTTAGGTACAAAGGAGTCCTTATGCGACCCAAGTCCCATGCCGCCGCCTTCGCGGTCGGCACCGTCACTCTCGCTCTTGCCCTGTCGGCCTGCTCCGGTGCAGGCGGCAGCAGTTCGGCCGGCGACCAGGGCAGCATCAACGTCCTGATGGTGAACAACCCGCAGATGGAAGACCTGCAGAAGCTCACGGCGGATAACTTCACCAAGGAAACCGGCATCAAGGTCAACTACACCGTGCTGCCGGAGAACGACGTCCGGGCAAAGATCAGCCAGGAATTCTCCAGCCAGGCAGGACAATACGACGTCGCATCCCTGTCGAACTACGAGATCCCCTTCTATTCCGCGAACGGATGGCTCGCCCCGCTCGATAACCTGACCAAGGACGCGGCGTTCAACCAGTCGGACATCCTCCCGGCCTACACCGCCTCGCTGACCGGCAAGGACGGCAAACTTTACGGAGAGCCGTTCTATGGCGAGTCCTCCTTCCTGATGTACCGCAAGGACATCTTCGATGCCAAGGGCCTGACTATGCCGGCGAACCCCACCTGGGATCAGGTGGCCGACCTTGCGGCCAAGGTTGACGGCGCCGCCCCCGGGATGAAGGGCATCTGCCTTCGCGGCCAGCCCGGCTGGGGCGAGATCTTCGGACCCCTGACCACTGTGGTCAACACCTTCGGCGGGACCTGGTTCGACAAAGACTGGAACGCGAAGGTCAACGCCCCCGAATTCACCGCAGCCACCCAGTTCTACGTGGACCTCGTGCGCGCACACGGCGAAGCCGGTGCCGCCCAGGCCGGGTTCACCGAATGCCTGACCAACATGAGCCAAAGCAAAACAGCGATGTGGTACGACGCCACCTCGGCGGCCGGTTCCCTTGAAGCTGACGGATCCCCGGTAAAGGGCAAGATCGGCTACGTTCAGGCCCCCGTGAAGGAAACCAAATCCTCCGGGTGGCTGTGGACCTGGTCCTGGGGCGTGCAGGCCGCCTCGAAAAAACAGGACGCTGCCAGCAAGTTCATTGCCTGGGCCAGCTCCCAGAAGTACGAAGAACTCGCCGCCTCGAAACTGGGCTGGGCGAAGGTCCCGTCCGGCAAGCGGGCTTCCACCTACAACAACGCCGATTTCCAGAAGGCCGCCCCGTTCTTCAAGGCCGAACGGACCGCCATCGAAAGCACCGACCCGAAGAACCCCGGAGTGCAGGCCCGTCCCGCCATCGGAATCCAGTTCGTGGGCATTCCTGAATTCGCCGACCTGGGCACCACGGTCTCCCAGGGTGTGAGCTCGGCCATCGCCGGGCAGGGCACCGTGGCCGATGCGCTGGCGAAGGGTCAGGAAGCGGCACAAAAAATCGGCGACAAGTACAAAGCCAAGTAACACCCCACCAACCGGTGCTGTGGCCCCGCCGCCAGGTGGGCCACAGCACTGCAGGAGAACACCATGACTACCGCAACAGCGCGCATACCCCGTTCCGGGCACGGCGCCCCCAAACCTTCCACGAATGCCAGGGCACGTGAACGCGCCCTGGCCTGGGCCCGGCGCGCGCCGCTGCTGCCGGCACTGATCTTCCTCATCATCGTCACCCAGCTCCCGTTCGTGGTGACCCTGATCATCTCGTTCCTGAACTGGAACAGCCTGCGCCCCGACCAGACCGGATTCGCCGGCTTCGGCAACTACGTCCAGGTCCTCACCGATCCGGATCTGCGCCAGGCGATTTTCACCACCATCATCCTCACCGTCTCGGTGGTTCTGGCCAGCCTGGTCATCGGGCTCGGTCTGGCGCTGCTGCTGGACAAGAAGTTCATCGGCCGCGGGCTGGCACGGACCCTCCTTATCGCACCCTTCCTGGTGGTCCCGGTGGCCGCGGCCCTGATCTGGAAGCACGCGCTTCTGAACCCCACCTACGGGCTGATCAACGGAACCTTGACCTGGGTCTGGTCGCTCTTCGGCAGCAACACCCCGCCCCAGCCGGACTTCCTGTCCCAGGCACCGCTGGCGGCCGTCGTCGTGTCATTGGTCTGGCAGTGGACGCCGTTCATGATGCTCATCCTGCTTGCGGGCCTGCAGTCCCGCCCGATGGACACCGCGGAAGCAGCCCAGATGGACGGAGCCAGCAGCTGGGACATCTTCCGCCACCTCACGCTCCCGCACCTGCGCCAGTACCTTGAACTCGGCGGACTGCTAGGAGCCATCTACATCGTCCAGAACTTCGACGCCGTTTTCACCCTCACCTCCGGAGGCCTGGGCACCGCCAACCTGCCCTACGCCATCTACCAGACCTTCTACTTCGCCAACGAATACGGCCTGGCTTCCGCCGCCGGCGTCGTCGTGGTCATCGGCACCATCATCGTGGCCACCTTCGCCCTCCGCACCGTCTTTTCGCTCTTCAAGAAGGAGGCAGCACGATGAGCACCCTCACCCCTGCAGCACCCCGCAACACCGCAGACCCCACCGCCGGCTTCGACGGCGGATCCCGCCGCCGCGGCAAGTCGCTCATGGACCCCACCCGCAACAACACCGCCGCCGGGCTCGCCGCCTGGCTGCTGGCCCTGCTGTTTGCCGTCCCGGTCCTGTGGATGGTTCTGACGTCCTTCCACTCTGAAAACGACGCCGCAACGAACCCCCCATCGGTTGCCGCCAACCTCACCCTGGACGCTTACAAGGAGTTCTTCGGAGCCACCTCAGGTGTGAGCCCCTGGCCGCCGCTGATCAACTCCGCCACCGCGTCGATCCTCTCCACGGCCCTGGTCCTGGTCTTGGCCATCCCGGCCGCGTACGCACTGTCCATCCGGCCGGTGAAGAAATGGACAGACGTCATGTTCTTCTTCCTCTCCACAAAAATGATGCCGGTAGTCGCCGCGATCCTGCCCCTCTACCTCTTCGCCAAGACCGCCGGAGCACTGGACAACATCTGGTTCCTGATCCTGATGTACACATCCATGAACCTGCCCATCGCCGTGTGGATGATGCGCTCCTTCCTCGCCGAAGTCCCCGTCGAGATGCTCGAAGCCGCGCAGATCGACGGCGCAGGCCTGCTCCTGACGCTCCGGAAGATCATCGCCCCCGTCGCGATGCCCGGCATCGCCGCCACCGCTCTGATCTGCTTCATCTTCAGCTGGAACGAACTCCTCCTGGCGCGGGTCCTGACCGGCGTCATCGCAGGCACTGCCCCGGTGTTCCTCACGGGCTTTGTCTCCAGTCAAGGCCTGTTCCTCGCGAAAGTCTGCGCGGCCGCCGTCGTGATCTCGCTCCCGGTGCTGTTCGCCGGCTTCGCAGCCCAGGACAAACTCGTCCAGGGCCTCTCGCTCGGCGCCGTCAAATAACCATCACGTCCATTCCGACTCCCAGAGGATTACTTCGATGACAACATCCGCCACTTCAGCTGCCCGCGGGAGCAGATCGCTACCGTCGACAACGCGCACCTCCGCGCTCTCCGGTTGGTGACGCAGTTGCAACAGGAACAGCAAATCAGCGTCTTCGGATCGCCCGGTGCCGATGAGGCTGTCGAAGATCTCCGGGCAAAGCTCGCAAACGGAACCCGTTTCATGCTCGGCATCGTCGGAGCTCCCGGCTCCGGCAAATCCACGCTTGCGGCCAGGCTAAGGGACTTCGCCGCCCCCGACGCCTCTGTCGTGGTTCCAATGGATGGTTTCCACCTCGCAAACTCCATCATCGACGGCACCCCTCTGAAAAACAGGAAAGGCGCTATCGATACCTTCGACGGTGGCGGGTACCTGTCCCTTCTCAGACGCATCAAAGAGCAACAGGAAAAGATAGTCTTTGCCCCCGATTTCCGGAGGGACATCGACGAACCAATCGCCGCGTCCATCGCCGTTCACGCATCAATGCAGCTCGTGATCACCGAAGGGAACTACCTGCTCGCCGACTCAGGGCCGTGGAAAGAGGTGCGCACACTCCTTGATGAGATCTGGTTTGTTGAAAGCCCACCAGAACTCCGGGTATCCAGGCTCGTCGAACGCCACATGGCCTTCGGAATGGACCGGACCGCGGCCGAAGCCTGGACGCTGGGGCCTGACCAGGCTAATGCCGGCATGATCGAATCCACCCGGAACCGGGCCGACCGGATCATCCGTTGGGCGTGAGCATGTCCGGCCCCGCTTGCACCCCGACAGCCTCGATCCTGAACAGACAGGCCACACAAATGCACAGCACAGTGAACAGGAGAAGCTCCAATTCCGCACCGAAAGCGCTTGCGCGACTATTGTTGCTAAGAGAACCACGAAGGAGGAGGAAGATCATGGGCACCATGGCGGATGTGGCGAAATCTGCCCGGGTATCGGTAACCACGGTCTCCCACGTGCTCAACGACACCCGGCCGGTGAACCCGGAAACCCGGGAACGTGTCCTCAAGGCCATTCGCGACACAAACTATCAACGAAACGCGCTGGCCACGGCCTTGGCGACGTCCCGAACCAAATCGATCGGCGTCAGCATCTCCGCGCTGCGCAACCCATACTTCGCCAACCTCGTCCATGCCATCGAAGCGCGTGCTTCCGCGCGCGGATACACCCTCGTGATGGGAGACTCCCACGACGATGCCGCCGTGGAAGCGCGGCTCTTTGAATCATTCCTGGACAGACAGCTTGACGGACTGATCGTCGCCCCGGCCCCCGGAGCCGAGACAGCCTCTCTGCCAATGATCGTCGGCCACGGAACCCCGCTTGTCCTCATTGACCGCCACATCAAGGACGTGAACTGCGACCAGCTGGCACCGGAAAATATCGAACCGGCGAGGCAACTCACACGGCACCTGGTCGAGCTTGGCCACCGCCGTATCGCCGTCATTTCCGGTATCCCCGGCATCCAGTCCACAACCGAGCGGCTCGAAGGCTGCAGGCAGGCCCTCCAAGAAGCCGGCCTGGAACTGGACCCGTCCCTGATCGGCCATGGCAATTCCAGCATCGACGACGCCTACGCCGAGACCCTGAGGATCTTCGGTGCAGGCGATTCGAGGCCCACCGGTGTGGTCGTGTTGAACAACGCCATGACGATCGGCACGCTCCGAGCCCTCAAGGATCTGCAGCTGAAAGTTCCGGGCGACGTGGCCTTCGTCTGCTACGACGATTTTGAATGGGCGGACCTGTTCGAGCCGAGCTTGACGGCCATCGAACAGAATGTCAACGCCATGGGAGCCAAGGCGGTGGACCTCATCCTGGATCGCATCGAAGGATCGGACGCCCCGCCGCAGATCCTCCGGATCCCCACGGTCTACCACCACCGACACTCCTGCGGATGCACCCGCTAGAACGTCAAGACAAGAAAACACCTAACGCCAAAACGGCTCAGCCGCACGCTGCGCATGAGCCCGTCTCCGCAAGAGCGGAGCCGTCGTCACTAATCGCGCCCATAAGTCGGCGTAAGACGACGACTTTTCTATCACCCTATTTATTCAGGAGAAAAGAAATGACTACGACTCCCACCCAGCAGCTTTCCGACGCCGGCGTGTCCATCTGGCTTGACGACCTTTCCCGGGAACGCCTTTCCAGCGGCAGCCTGCGCAAGCTCATCGAAGAGAAGAACGTCGTTGGTGTCACCACCAACCCGTCCATCTTCCACGCCGCCATCACGGCCGGCAGCGACTACGACGCCGTGATTGCCGAAGAGGCCGCAAAGGGCGCGTCCGTTGAAGAGACTGTCTTCGAGATCACCACCCGCGACGTCGCCGATGCCTGCGACCTCTTCGCCCCGGTCGCCGCGGCGAGCAAGGGCGTGGACGGCCGTGTCTCCATCGAGGTGGACCCCCGCCTGGCGTGGGACACCGAAGGCACTATCGCCGAGGCCAAGCACCTGTACAAGAAGGTCGACAAGGACAACGTCCACATCAAGATCCCGGCAACCCTGGAAGGTCTCGCGGCCATCACGGCAACCCTGGCCGAGGGCATCAGCGTCAACGTGACCCTGATCTTCTCCCTGGAGCGGTACCGCGCCGTCATCAACGCTTTCCAGTCCGGCCTTGAGCTGGCCAAGGAGAACGGCCACGACCTCTCCACGATCCACTCCGTGGCGTCCTTCTTCGTTTCCCGCGTGGATACCGAGATCGACAAGCGCCTGGACGCCATCGGCACCCTTCAGGCCGCGTCCCTCAAAGGAATGGCCGGTGTTGCGAACGCCCGCCTCGCCTACCAGGTCTACGAAGAGCTGTTCTCCACCGGGCGCTGGGCAGTCCTGGCCGAGGCCGGCGCGCTGCCGCAGCGTCCGCTGTGGGCCTCCACCGGCGTCAAGGATCCGGCCTACCCGGACACCATGTATGTCACCGAACTCGTTGCCTCCGGCGTGGTGAACACCATGCCGGAGAAGACCCTTGACGCCACGTTTGATCACGGCGTGGTCACCGGTGACACTGTCACGTGGACCTATGAGGAAGCAGACGGCGTCCTCAACGCACTGGAGGGCCTGGGCATTTCCTACAACGATGTCGTCGCGGTCCTCGAGTCCGAGGGCCTGGACAAGTTCGTCGCCAGCTGGAAGGAACTGCTCGCCGACGTCGAGCGCGCCCTGGAACGTAGTCCCTCCGCCTAGACCCGATCCGGCAACCAGCAGTTGAAAGGCCGCCTGAACGGATGCTGCTCGTTCAGGCAAGGACGCCTCGCCATCCCCGTGGTTTCTTAAGGAAGCAGCTCACTTGAAAGGTGTTTCGTATGACCTCCCGACTGAGGCAAGACGCCCTGGAACATTTCCCCGAGAGCGTAGGTACGCCGGCCTACGATCGCTCCGTGCTGACGGCCGGTATCGTCCACTTCGGCGTCGGCGGGTTCCACCGCGCCCATCAGGCAATGTACCTGGACCGTCTCATGAACAGCGGTCATGCGTTCGACTGGGCAATTTGCGGGGTCGGAGTGCTGCCCTCGGACGCCCGGATGAAAAAGGTGATGGACGACCAGGACTGCCTCTACACTCTGGTGCTGAAGAACCCCGACGGCACCCGGGAAGCACGGGTCATCGGCTCCATCATCGAATACCTTTTCGCTCCCGATGACCCAGAAGCGGTCATCGAAAAGATGGCCTCCGAAGAAGTGCGGATCGTCTCGCTCACCGTCACCGAAGGCGGCTACAACGTCCACCACGTTACCGGCGAATTCAACCGTGAAAACCCCGACGTCGTCCACGACCTCCTGCCCGGAGTTGCTCCACAGACTGTCTTCGGGCTGGTCACCGAAGCGCTCTCGCGGCGGCGGGCGCGCGGTTTGGCACCCTTCACGGTAATGTCCTGCGACAACATCCAGGGCAATGGCGACGTCGCGCGCAAGATGTTCACCTCTTTTGCCTCGCTCAAGGACCCTGAGCTGGGTGCCTGGATCGAAGAACATGTCCCGTTCCCGAACAGCATGGTTGACAGGATCACGCCTGTCACGAGCGACGAAGACCGCCTGGCCATCGGCGAAGAATTCGGGGTAGACGACGCGTGGCCTGTGGTCTGCGAGCCATTCGAACAATGGGTCCTGGAAGATCACTTCAGCCTCGGACGCCCACCGTTCGAAAAGGCCGGAGTGCAACTAGTGAAAGACGTGGAGCCCTACGAGCTCATGAAACTCCGTCTCTTGAACGCCGGGCACCAGGCGCTGTGCTTTTTCGGCTACCTTGCCGGCTACCGCTACGCCCACGAAGTATGCCAAGACCCCCTCTTCGCACAATTCGTCCTTGACTACATGGACAAAGAGGCGACGCCTACCCTGGAACCGGTCCCCGGAATCGACCTTCACCGCTACAAGCGAACGCTCATCGAACGCTTTTCCAACGAGAACGTCCGGGACACCCTGGCCCGCCTGTGCGCTGAAAGCTCAGACCGAATCCCGAAGTTCCTGCTTCCCGTGGTGCTGACGAACCTCGAAAACGGCGGGGACATCAGCCGCTCCGCAGCCATAGTGGCCAGCTGGGCTCGATATGACGAAGGAACCGATGAGCAAGGCCAAGCCATCGACGTCGTGGACCGCTTGAAGGAAACCCTGATGGCAGCCGCAGCAAGACAGCGCCAGGACCCGCTTGCCTTCATCAGGGACCGGGAAGTCTTCGGCGATCTCGCAGACAACGAGTACTTCGTGAAGGCCTATGTCGCAGCACTCGAGAAGCTCCACGACGTCGGAGCCAGGGCAACGCTCGAAACGCTAGCGGACACTCCATAGGTGCGACCCCGCGTTCTTCCTCGGGCCCGGGACCCCACCAGGGAATCAGGAGATCGTCGTAGTCTTCGGCACTGTTACCGACCGGGCAGCTGTCTCGGGTCCACCGCGCGGACCTGTCTCGGCTTTCCGACACCTAGATAACTCACGACCGCTACGCATGGGAGCGGTAGACCGCTTTGGCCGGCTGTTCTGGCTCGCTCAGACTGCGCGTCCGGGGGTGAGGATGGCGTGCGGGTCGAGCAGGGCTTTGATCTCGCGTTGCAACGATCGCGTCGCTGGGTCGTATTGAGCGTCCAGGTGATGGAGTTTCAGGGAGCCGATTCCGTGTTCGCCCGAGATCACTCCGCCCATGGCCAGGGCGGCCTGGGTGATGGCGCCCAGCAAGTCCTCTGCTATTTCGAGAGCACGTTCATCACCATTGGGAACGACGACGGCGGGGTGAAGGTTTCCGTCGCCGGCATGCGCGAAGGTGTTCACTTGCATACCGAAGGCTTGCGACAGGCTTTCGATCTTGCCGAGGATGTCGGCAAGTCGGGTGATGGGGACCGCAACGTCGCACGAGGCCGTAAGGCCGCTCGCGCTCAGTGCGGGATTGACGCGTTTCCTGGTCCGCAGGAGGTTTTCCGCCCGGGGCCCGGTCACTGTTTCGGCATCATGTTGCCGGCACACCGCGAGCAGGGCGGAGGCGTATTCGGCTGCGTGAGGATCGGCGTATTCGCCGACGATGACGGCCGCGCCCGCAGGCGTGTCCTCATCGGGGAAATGTTGGGCGACCAACCCGATGGTGTTTGAATCCATCAATTCCAGCGATTCAGGTCTTGGACACCGGCTCAGGACCGCGGCGACGGCCCTGCCGGCGTCGCCGAGGTCGGAAAACGCCGCGGCGAAAGCAACCGGGTGGCCCGCTGGTCTGGGATCCAGACGGACAACGGCCTCGGTAATGATACCGAGGGTACCTTCCGAGCCGACGAACAGGCCGGTGAGGTTGTATCCCGTACTGTTCTTCACGGTCCGGGACCCTGTTCGGACAATCCGCCCGTCGGCAAGTACGACTTCAAGTGCCATGACGACGTCGGCGGTGACACCGTGGGCCAGGCACCGTGGACCTCCGGCGTTGGTGGCGATGTTTCCTCCGATGGTGCTCCATTCGGAACTGACCGGGTCCGGGGCATACATCAGTCCGTACGGCCGGGCCGCATCGTCAAGGTGGGAGGTGACGACGCCGGCACCGACCGTAGCCGTCAGGTTCTCGGCGTCGATGTCCAGACGGGTCAGCGCCGCCAAGGACACCACGATGCCTCCGCGGTAAGCGACGGCCCCACCGCTTAAACCGGTCCCCGCCCCCCGAACGGAGACCGGGACGCCGTGATCGTTGGCCCACTTCAGCGTTTCAGCCACCTCTTCCACTGACGCTGGTACGACGACCGCAGCGGGCAGGCCCTGCGGCACTGCGCGGGACGAGTCGCGCGCGTGTGCCTGCAGCGTGGGCCTGTCCGTGTGAACGGTTGTCAGGCCGGCCAAAAAGGCGAGGTCACCGGTCGTGACAGCATACGGAGTTTGCTGGGAAGTGGTCATTGTGCTGTGTATCCTCCGTCGACGGGGATGGAAATGCCGGTGATGTATCGGGCGTCGAGGGATGCCAAGTAGGACACGGCGGCAGCGACGTCCTCGGTTGTTGCGAGCCGGCCCAGGGGCACGGAGTCGACGACGGCGTTGAGCGCTTGACCGGGGTCGGGCTGGTCCGAGAGCCAGTCATCGATCAACGGGGTGCTCGTCATCCCCGGGGCGACCGCGTTGACCCGGATGTTGGAGGGGGCAAGCTCGATGGCGGCGGCGCGGGTGTAGGCCAGCAGGGCTCCCTTGGAGGCGCTGTAGGTGGACAGGGTGGCGACGCCGATCGTTGCCAGGCGGGAGATCATGTTCACGATCGTGCCCTCGTGCTGTGCTGCCATGACGCGCGCCGCGGCCGAGGTCATGGCCATGGCGGCGAAGGTGTTGACTTCGAACACCGCGGCGATTTCCTCCAGTGGGGTTTCCTGGATTGTTCCGGCGTGGCGGCGGCCGGCGTTGTTGACGAGCACGTCCAACCTGCCGAACCGTGCGATGACATCGTCGACGATTTTCGCCGGGGCCCCTGGTTCGGTGAGGTCGTACTTGAGGAAGAGGAGGTTCGGATCCGTGGCGTCCAGCCCGGGCGGTGCGGTCCTTCCGGTGATCGCTACGCGGAGGCCATCGGCGCGCAGACGAGCGGCAATCGCGGCACCGATTCCGGACGTACCCCCGGTGACAAGAGCGACACGCAAGCCACCGGCATTACCGGTGGTTTCCCCTGCAGCAGGGTCATTGAACAAGCTCATGACGCCTGCAGCTCCTTGGCCGTTGCCAGCGCCACCGAGCTGACGGCAGCCGCGAGCTCATCCACTCTGCCGGCCGGTAGGCCGGCGATGTTCACCCGTCCACCGTCGGTTGCGTAGATGGCGAACTCGTCGCGGAGCTTCGCCATCTCCCGGGGTCCAAAGGGGAGCGTGGTGAACATGCCCAGGTGGTTGCGCAGGGCCTGCCATTCGGGCCGTTCACCTATCCGTGGGTCAAGGCGGTCAAGGAACGTTGCACGTAGGGTGTTCAGGCGGACGCGCATCGAGTCCAGTTCGGCGGCCCATTCGGCCCGGAGTTCGGCGTCACCGAGGATCTCAGCGACGATTGCAGCACCGTGGTGCGGAGGCTGGGAATACTCGGCACGAGCAATACCTTCAAGGGTTCCGTGCGCAGTCCCGACATCGGCAGGGTCGGAGAGGACCAAGGCTGCCCCGACGCGGTCGTTGTACAGCCCGAACGCTTTGGCGCCGCTGACGGCGATGAGTGTCTCCGGTACACGTTCGGCGAGGTATCGCAGCCCGGCGAGGTCTTCGTCGAGCCCCTTGCCGAGTCCGTAGTAGGCGACGTCAATGAACGGAACCACCCCCGCGACGAGTACCGCCTCAGTGATTGCCGCCCAGTCCGCGGCTTCCAGATCCGTGCCCGTCGGGTTGTGGCAGCAGCCCTGTATCAGGAGCAAGTCACCGCGGCGGGCGCGCCCCACGGCGTCGAGGATCGCCTGAAGCGAGGGCCGCTTTGCATCGTCCAGGAACGGAAATGCGATGACCTCAAGACCTGCGGTACGGAAGACCTGTTCGTGGTTCACATAGGTGGGGGAGCCGACGAGGATGCGGGCGCCGGGCCGGGATACGACGGCAAGCCTGGCCAGAATGTGCAAGGCACCGGTCCCGCCGACGGCCTGTACTGCCGTCGTGCGTCCTTGGCCCGTGGTGCCGAGCACAAGCCGGGCCATCTGCGTGGAGAACACCGGGTCGCCGGAGAAGCCGACGTACGCCTTTGAATCACTGCGATCGGCAAGGCGGCGCTCCGCCGACGCCACGGCACGCATGACGGGGGTTGCGCCGTCATCGTCCCGGTAGACCCCGACAACGAGATCGAGGCGGCCGGGCCGCGGATCAGTCCGGCAGGCGTGGGCGATTGCCCAGAGCGGGTCGGGAATGGGGACGGGAAGCTGGCTGAGCAAGGTTCTCCTCGGGAGTGTGTGCTGGTGGATCGGTTTGGTTGTTGCCGGGGCGAGAGCCCGGGCCCGCGGCTTCATGATGAGCCGCCGTCAAAGCTGGGCGAAGTGGCCATTGTGCCGTGTCTCCGAGCACGGTCTTTGAAGAAGTTCATGACGCCTGCAGCTTTTGGATCCGCCGACGGGCACCGAGTGCTCCGCCAATGGAGATCAGCGCGATCACGAACAACAGAAGGGCGATGGGCCAGGCCTGCGAACCGGAGGCCAACAGCAAAGCCGTGGCGACCAACGGGACGAATCCGCCGACGAATCCGGCAATGTTGTAGCCGAGCGCGACGCCGCTGTACCGGATGTCGGCGCTGAACAGCATCGGCAGGATCACGCCGGTGACGGAGTAGGTGACCGCGATCGGCTGGATGATCACCACGATTGCCAGGATGGCAAGGGCCGGTATCCCCGAAGCGAGGGCGAAAACGGCGGGGACTGCAAGGATTCCTGCGACGATACATCCGAAGAGCGCAATCTTGATGGGGGCGATCCGATCGGCGAGGCGTCCGGTTACGATGACTGTGACGATCTGCAGGGCGGCCGCCGACAGAGTGGCCGTGAGCATGGTGCTGGAGCTTAGTCCGACCGTTCCGGTTCCGTAGCTGATCGCGAAGGTGGTGACGAGGAAGAACCCGCCGATGGAGATGAACGCCAGCGCTGCAGCGGTCATCATTGCACCGGGGGCGGTACGGAGCACTTTGAGCGCGGGAGCCTTCGCGATCTCATCGTGGGCGGCCACTTGTTTGAAGGCGGGAGACTCCTCCACGAGCGCGCGAACCCAGAGTGCGACGGCTAGCAAGGGGAATGCGGCCAGGAACGGGATGCGCCAACCCCACGCGCTGAAGGTCTGGGCCGGCAGCAGGCCCAAGGCCAGGAAGGCGCCTGAGCTAATGATGTTGCCGATCGGGGACCCGAGCTGCGGAAGGCTGGCGTATCGGCCCTCCTTGCCTTTAGGGG
The DNA here is from genome assembly GCF_042884555.1 of Arthrobacter sp. NPDC058127. Classification (NCBI taxonomy): domain Bacteria; kingdom Bacillati; phylum Actinomycetota; class Actinomycetes; order Micrococcales; family Micrococcaceae; genus Arthrobacter; species Arthrobacter sp. NPDC058127. Next base: position 38,223 of record NZ_JBHVTT010000008.1, read on the forward strand.
CGTGTTCGGAGGCGAGAATGACCGCCCCTGCCCATTCGCCGCCGAAGGAGATGCCCTGAACGAAACGGAGACTGACAAGCATGATCGGGGCCCAGACGCCGATGGTCAGGTAATTCGGGATAAGGCCAATCGCACCCGTTGAAATGCCGATCAGCAGCAGGGTAATGATCAGGGTGCGGCGCCGGCCGATCGTGTCACCCAGATGGCCGAACACGACCGCGCCGAGAGGCCGGGCGGCGAAACCGACAGCGAAAGTTGCGAACGCCGCCATGGAAGAGACAAGCGGATTCTGGCCAGCGAAGTACTGGCTGTTGAAGACCAGCGCTGCGGCTGTGCCGTAGAGGAAGAAGTCATAGTGCTCAAGTGCTGTACCGACGACCACTGCCGTGCGTACCATGCGGGGCTTGGTACGCGCTGGGGGTCGTTGGCCGGCATCCTTGTTGGTTTCGATGCTCATGGCATTCCTTCGGAGTGAGTTGGGAGTGGGGATTAGAGCTCGTCGACACGGTGGGTAAAAGCGCCGCCCACGATGGTCGCAAGCACGGGGATGGAGTGGATTTCCGGCACGTTGACTTCGGCAGGGTGTGCCTCCAGGACGACCATGTCGGCCAACTGGCCCTCGATCAACCGTCCCTTGTGCCGCTGTTGGCCGGTGACGCGGCTGGAGCCCTCGGTGGCGGCCCTTACCGCTTGCTCGGCGGTGATGCTTTCGTTGGGCCCGTAGGGCAGCCCGTCTTCGGTGATCCGTTCGATAAAGGACTGGATGCCGGCCAGGGGCGCGCCGGGGGCTACGGGGCGGTCGGAACTGAAGGCGAGCGGAATCCCTGCTTCGAGGAAACTCCGGCCCCGATGGGACCACTCGCTGCGTTCCTGGCCGACGGCCCGGCGCATTCCTTCGCCGAAGGTCCGGATGAAGCCGGGCTGGACGACGCAGGCAACCCCGAGCTTCGCGAGTCGATCCACCTGGTCCGGTCGAACGACGGCGCCGTGCTCCACACGGTTGGGCACGGGACGGGTTCCGTGGCGGGCGATGCCTTCTTCGATGACATCGAGGGCGAAGTCCAGTGCGGCATCCCCTACGGCGTGCAGTGCCAGGGACCAGCCGGCCGCGTATGCGGCCAGTACGCGCTCTCGCATGGTCTCGGCGTCTTCCTGGAGGTAGCCGTGGTTACCGGGGCATTCCTCGTAGTGGTCGCTCATTTGCGCCGTGCGTCCGAGGATCGACCCGTCGGTGAAGACCTTGACCGGCCCAAACTGCAGCCAGTCGTCACCCCAGCCTGTGCGGACGCCCGTTCCCACGCCCCTTCGGGTCGGTTCATCCACATGGCCGGGAAGGATGTTCAGCGCGTCGATGGTGGGCATGACCTGCATCCGGGTCCGCAGCAACCCCTTCTCCCGTGCGTTTTGGTAGGCCGCGAGCTCGCCCGGGGCGTTCCCGATCCAACCTGCAGCGACCCCGGCATCGGTGACACTCGTCAGTCCTTCCCTCGCGTATTGGGCGGTGGCCAGGTCCAGGGCCTGCTCGATGTCGGAGATTGGGTAGGGCAGGAGGATGTCGCGGATGAGCGACATTGCACGCTCTTCCAGGACGCCGGTGGGGCGCCCTGAATCGTCGACGAGTATGCGACCGCCGTCGATCGGCGCATGGACGTGGTCCAGGAGGGCGGCGCGGGCGATGCCGGCGCCGTTGAGCTGGCAGGAGTGTCCGGAGGCGTGCTTGATCCATACCGGCCGGCCGCCCGTGACCTGATCGAGGATGTCCCGGTCAGGCAGGGCCCCGTGCAGTAGGACCGGGTTGAATCCGGAGGCCACGATCCATTCACCGGGATCCGTGGAGGCGGCCTTCTGGCCGAGGATGCGGTAGAGGTCATCAAGGGAGCCGACGGCGGACAGGTCGGTTTCCATCAGAGTCATGCCGAACCAGACGCTGTGCGCGTGGGCGTCATTGAAGCCCGGAAGCACCACACGGTTGTGGAGATCGACCCGTTCCAGGGCCAGCAGCCCGTTGACTTCGTCTCCGTATGCGGCGACGCGGCCGTTCAGTACAGCGATGGAGCCAACCACGGGCCGTGCGGGGTCTCCTGTATAGATTCTTGCGTTTTCCAGGATCAGGTCGACGATCATCGCCCAACGACTCCTTTGCCGGTGCTCTTTGTTAACCCCGAAAAAGGGATTGATTCAGATAAACATGGACAAGTGGACACGTTCAAGGTTCATCTAGCCCGGAAAGAGGGCGATTTGGTGTATATTTGCACATCTGAGACTTGGTGATGCCAGATTGGATAAGACCGATGACCCCTAACACGAGCGCCTTGCAGCACGACCCGGAATGGCTTGAGTTGATTGAGCTTCTTCGTGAACGCAAGCCCCTGCTCGTCGAGGACTTCAAGGCCAGGTTCGACGGCAACGTGATTTATTCCGGGAAAGTACCCCGCGACGAACTGGACGCGCTGGTCGCCTCGACGATGGAGATGTACCTGATCCTCCTGTCCGGCCAGCCGCTGGACCCCGAGCTGCAGCAACTGCCCGCCGAACTCGGCCGTCGCCGCGCCCGGCAAGGAGTTCCCGCCGAGCAGCTTCTGGAAGGAGTCCGCACCAACTCCCGCGTGATCTGGAACGCGCTGCGCCAGATCGCCAGCAGCGAGGCCGCCGCATGCTTGGTACGAAACACGGATGCCGTGCTCAGCCTCGTTGAATGGCATGTGCGCGAGGTGCAACGTTCGTACCTTCGCGAGCAGGAAGCCCTCCAGCGTTCCAGCGAGCGGCGCCGGCAGCGCGCAATCGCCCGGATATTCGACAGCCAGCGCCCCGATCGCGACGAACTCGTAACACTTTCCTCCGAACTGGGGATACCGCGCGAGGGACTGTTCGACGTCGTGGTCCAACTTGGTCCGCATGACGCCCACTGCACCCTCTGCGGCCGTTTCGGCAGAGGCGTGTATGTTCATGAAATGCCGGGGGGAACGTGCCACTTCCGCGTCGCCGGAGATGATGACCTGCTCGCCGAACTTAAGGGTGTGCGCGCAGCAGTCCTCCGGCAGATCCGCGGGACCAGCCGCATTCAGGACGCAAACCAGGCCGGCTTGTCAATCGTCCGCACGCGGACCGGTCTTGCTCCCGAACCGGTAACCATTGGAGACGGTTGGCCGGCAGTGGCGTGGAAGGCACTCAGCGACGCGTTGCCCGCGGACCTGCTTCCGGTGGATCTCGCTGCCTTGCGCGCGATTCACGCGGAGACGCGCAACCGGCTTGTGGAAACAGTGACGACATACCTGGCTACCGGTTCGATCAAGGAAACTGCGGATCTGCTGTTCTGCCACCGGAACACCATCGTGAAGCGTTTGGCAGCGTTTGAGGATCTCGTGGGGATCGACCTGAGCATACCCAGACAGGCCGCACTTGCGGTGCTCGCCCTGGCTGCTCCTCTATCGGAATAGGATTCGCCTGTGCTCGACCTTCACCGTCTAATCCTTCTGCGCGAACTAAAACTCCGCGGCAGCATGACCGCAGTCGCGCGGGAGCTTTCCTACAGCCATTCCGCGATCTCCCAGCAACTGGCGCTGCTCGAGAAGGAGTCAGGCGCCGTTCTGCTGGAACGCGTCGGTCGCAACGTCCAGCTCACACCTGCGGGCGAAGAGCTGGTGCGGAACACCGAATCAATCATGGCCGCCGTCGAACGCGCCGAGTCGGATCTGGCATCCTTCCATGGACGCCCTCATGGGGTAGTGCGCGTGGCTGCGTTCGCGACCATCAGCCGCAGCGTAATGCCCACGGTTCTGGCCGCCCTCGCAAGGGACTTCCCAGGACTTGACGTGCGGTTGCAGTTGGCGGATCCGGAAGTTGCTGCTGTCAGGCTCACCTCACGTCAGGTGGACGTCGTGATCACCGACGCCTATCCAGGCACCAAGGAAGTCGCCTCGGGCGGAGTTCACATCACGACCCTGGGCAGCGACGCCGTGCGCGGCTACCTCCCCGATCCCTCGATGGACGGCGATCTTGAACAGGTCCGGAACATCCCCTGGGTGATGGAGCCGCCGACGGCCGCCTCGACCCAGTGGGCCCTGCGCGTCTGCCGCGAACGGGGTTTCGAACCGATTGTCGCCCACGAATCCAGCGACTTGCTGTTCCACCTCCGGATGGTCGAGAAGGGCATCGCCGCGGCTTTCCTCCCCGACATGGTGCTGCGCGAAACCGGCAGCACCATGTCGCCGAGCTCGTGGCTGCCCATGGACCAGCACCGCAACATTCACTTCCTGGTGCGCGAAGGTTCAGAAACGCGGCCAACCCTGCTCGCCATCCGGACCGCGGTGCAGGAAGCCTTCACGAGCACCGAACACTAGCTGCGGGCGCTCATCCCGGACCGGCGCCGTGAGCAGGGTTCAGCGCTACTGTGCGAGGTAGCCGCCGTCGACGGGCAGTGAGATCCCCGTAATGTATGCGGCAGCCGGACTGGCCAGATATGACACCGCGGCGGCCACATCCGCCGTTGATGCCACGCGACCCAATGGGATTGCGTTGGCCACACGGCGTTCCGTCGCCTCGGGGTCCGGATGGGAATTGAGCCACTCGTCGTAAAGCGGCGTCCGCGTCATGCCGGGCGCGACGGCGTTGACCCGGATGTCGTAGGGTGCCAGTTCAACGGCCGCCGCCGTCGTCAGCGCCAGCATCGCCCCCTTGCTTGCACTGTAGATCGACATCGTCGGAACTCCGATGCTCGCAAGGCGTGAGGTGATGTTGATGATCGCGCCCCCGTTGCCGAGATCGCGCATGGCCCGTCCTGCAGCCTGAAGGCAGGCGATGGCGGCAAAGGTGTTGGTTACGAAGGTGCGGCGGATTTCGTTCATGGGGACATCGAGAAGCGGCCCGGTATGGTCAACGGCGGCGTTGTTGACCAGCACATCCAGACGTCCGGCCACCTCAAGTGCCGCGGCGACAAGCCTGTCCGGGCCCTGAGCGTCTGTAAGATCTTCCTGGATGAAGTGCGCGCCGGTGCCGAGCTCCTGAACCATGGCCTGGCCGCGTTCCGTCGACCGGCCGTTCACCACTACTATCAACCCGTCGGCGATCAGGCGGCGTGCGATCTCGGTTCCGATGCCGGAGGTCGCGCCGGTCACCAGGGCTACTCTGTGTGTCTGTTCCATGTGCGTCACTTCCTGTGCCCGGCTCTTTCATCCAAGGCCATTCGTAGCCGCTCGATTCCCACGCGGATGCGAGCCGGGGTTGATGTCGCAAAGCATAGACGCAGGGCGTTGCGGAATGCTCCGGAGTTCGAGAATGCCGGACCGGGAATGAAGGCCACTCCGTGACGCAGGGCGGTGGGGAACAGTGATTCGGTGTCGACGTCGGCGTATTTGCCTCGCAGGGTGAGCCACAGGAAGAAGCCCCCCTCGGGGTCCGTGGACTCGATATCGTTGCCGAGGATCTCGGAAAGGGATTGACGCATCGCGGTTTTTCGTTCGCGGTACACCTCGCGGAGGTCTGAGATGTGGGAATCCAGGCTGCCCTCGGCCAGGTAGTCCCCGATGACGTGTTGCATGGGGACGCCGGTACAGGTGTCCATGGATTGCTTCGCGTTGACGGCAAGCTGGCGGAGCGACGGGTCGAGGTCCATCCAGCCCACCCGCAGGCCGGGTGCCAGGATTTTTTGAGAACGTCCGCACCTGGATGATCCGTGGATTTCCGGGGCTGAGGCGGGCGAAACTGGGGACGTCCCGACCTTCGAACCGGAGTGATCCGTACGGGTCGTCGTCGATGATGACGGCGTTCCACGCTTCGGCGAGGTCCAGCAGCATGCGCCGCCGTGACTCGGAGAGGGTCGTTCCGGAGGGATTCTGGAAGTTGGGGATGGTGTAGATCGCTTTCGGCGTTTGTCCCGCACGGGCAACCAATTCAGGAAGCGCCTCGACGATGAGTCCCTGGTCGTCGATCGGCGCTTCAAGCACACGAGCCTGGTAGCTCAGCGCAGTGCCTATACCGTTCGTATACGTCGGCGCCTCGACGATGACGGCGTCTCCGGGGTCGATGAAGAGCTTGAACGCAACATCCAGGCCCTGCATTCCGCCGGTCGTGATGAGAAGGCGGCCGCCATCCGCGAACTCACCCTGACGTTCCAGGTACGCTTCCAGTTGCGCAGTGAGCTTTGGTTCGCCTTCAGTGGCCCCGTAGTCGAAGCGGCCATGGTCACGGGATGCGCTCAAGCGGCTGAAATCTTCTTCGGGGATGAGATCGGCGTTCGGTGCGCCCATCGCAAAGCGGACGATGTCATGACGCTGGCCGGCCAGGAGCGAGGTCGAGGAGTCGATGATCGAGCCTTTGAGCTGACCGGCGCGGGCCGCGAGTCGTGGTGTTTGCAGTTCAGCGACTGCGGGAGTGGTCATGGCGGGGGCCTCTCATTGTGATTGTGGTCGTTTCATCACGACGGCTGGTCGGCAGTCATCGGGATCGATGCCGTCCGCCGGGACGTGAACGGTCTCGTTCACGTCCCGGCGAGTGGTGCTTCAGCGGATTTCATCGCCTTTCAGCGGGCGGTTGGCAACGACCGGGGCGCTGCCGGTGAAGCCTGCGCGCGTCTGGGCGATCTCACGGATCTGCTTTCGGCACAGGTACCAGCCGACCACTATGAGGGCGCAGGCGACCGCCGTGACGAGCATGGTCAGCGGAGAGTCGATGAACACCATGACAAGCACGCCCAGCAGGAACAGCAGGGCCAGGTAGCCGGTGTAGGGGGCTCCGAACATCCGGAAGGATGGGCGCTTGACCCAGCCCTTGTCGGCCCATCGCTTGAGCTGCAGCTGGCAAATCACGATCGTGGCCCACGTGACGATGATGCCGACGGCAGCGACGTTCAGGACGATCTCGAAGGCGTCTGCCGGGACCAGGTAGTTCAGCGGGACACCGAGCAGGGAGACGCCGGCGGTGATGGCGATGCCGCCGTAGGGGACGCCGGCCCTGTTCATGCGCTGGGCGAACTTCGGAGCCGAGCCGGCAACGGACATGGAGCGCAGGATGCGGCCGGTGGAGTAGAGTCCGGCGTTCAGGGAGGACAGGGCAGCGGTGAGGACCACGAGGTTCATGATCACGTCCACACCCTGGACGCCGATGGAACCGAAGAACGTCACGAACGGACTGACGCCCTTGACGTAGGAGGTGTAGGGCATGAGCAGGGCGAGCAGGATCACGGAGCCGACGTAGAAGACCGCGATACGGAAGACCACGGAGTTGATGGCCTTGGGCATGATCTTTTCCGGGTTCTTCGTTTCGCCGGCCGCGGTGCCGACGAGTTCGATTCCAGCGTAGGCGAACAGCACGCCCTGCATGAGGATGATCATGGGCAGGATCCCGGTGGGGAAGATCCCGCCGTGCTCCGTGAGGAGGCTGAAGCCGACTTCATGGCCTTGTACCGGCGTGCCGAAGATGACGAAGTACGTGCCGATGACCAGGAACGAAACCAGGGCCGCCACCTTGACCAGGGCGAACCAGAATTCCATCTCGCCGAACACCTTGACGGAGACGAGGTTCAAGCCCAGGACCACGACGAGCGCAGTGAGCGCCCAGGCCCACTGGGGCACAGCGCCGATCCAGGCAACGTATTTTCCGAAGAAATTCATGTAGAGGGCAGCGGCGGTGATATCCACGATCGTGGTGGTAGCCCAGGCTATCCAGTAGAACCAGCCCGAGACAAACGCTGCCTTCTCACCGTAGAACTCGCGGGCGTAGGAGACGAAGGATCCCGACGACGGGCGGTGCAGCACCAGCTCACCCAATGCACGAAGAATGAGGAAGGCCACAAAACCACAGATGGCGTAAGCGAAGACCAGGGACGGCCCGGCCGCGTTGAGCCGCCCGCCGGCGCCCAGGAACAGACCGGTACCGATGGCACCGCCCATCGCGATCATCTGGATCTGGCGGGGCCTGAGGTTCTTCTTGTAACCCGCGTCCTCAGCGTGCAGCAGTTGCCCGGCTCCTGGTTTTCGGGCGGGGACGGCGTGGTCCGTGATGGGTTGATTGCTCATGGGGGTCCTTTGGGGCTTGCGTGTGGTTGGGGTTTGTTTGCTCAGGTAGTAAAGCCCTTCCGGCCCAAACAAACGGTCTAGCTGTGCGGCAGCGGGCGATCTTCTTTGAGCACCTGGTCTAGGATTCCGTGGCCGAAACGGAGCAATGTGTGTTGTAGGCCGGTTAGAGCGGTTGGGCCGGAACTGACCGACTGCGGTAGAGCGTCACCGACTGTCGAATACGATAGGGCGCAACTACAACCCAGATAAAGAGGGTAAACCTTGTTCGCACCCTTAAGCAAAACTGAATGATCGAACCCCCGACGTCGGAATTCTGGAGGTCCCGTGCTTGATGTCAAGCGCCTTGCACTTCTGCGTGAACTGGAACTGCGCGGAAGCATCGCGGCCACATCCCGCGTTCTAGGCATCAGCTCCTCTGCCATTTCGCAGCAGCTGACCAAACTTGAGGCAGAGGTCGGAATCGCTCTCCTGGAACAAGTCGGCCGCAACGTCAGGCTGACGCCATCGGCGCAGCAGCTGGTGCGCGCGGTCGAGGATGTCGTCACGATCCTGGAGCAGGCTGAAGCCGACCTCGAGTCCAGGCGCAGCCAGATGCAAGGCGTAGTTCGCTTTGCCGGCTTCAGCACGTTCACACGCCGATATCTGCCGGAGGTGCTCCGGCGAATGGCGCGCGCCCACCCCGACGTCGTCATCGAATTCACGCAGCTGGAGCCCGTGGAAGCCCTTGACGCTGTTGCCAGCAGACGTGCTGACATCGCCGTCATTGACGAGTTTCCCCATACTCCACGGAGAGCCGATCCGGGGCTTGTGCGCACCCTTCTCATGCGCGACAGCATCGCCGTCTACACACCTCGTCCTGTCTCGAGCGTCGAGGAGCTCGCTGCCCTGCCCTGGGCGTTCGAGCCGGCCGGCAGTGACGCTTCCATCTGGGCCAGGCGCACCTGCCGCGAACTCGGTTTCGAGCCGACCGTCCTCTACGATTCCCCCGACCCCCGGGTCCACTACGAACTTGTCATGGCCGGGCTCTCGGCCGCCTTCCTGCCGCGCATGGTGTTGGACCATCCGAGCATGCCGTCGGAGCCGGTGGAGCAATGGAAGTCTTTGCCGCAAAGCCTGGAGCAGGAGATGCACCGAAATGTCTATGCGGTGATCCGCCGCGGCGGCCAGGCAAGGCCGGCGTTCGCCAGCTTCCTCCAGATCCTCCACGACGTGGCTGCCGAGTAGGTCCACCCACCGGAGCTGTTCTCCGATTCAGGCAGGAAGCCCATACTGGCCATACCTGTAAGGATTACTTACAGGTATATGTCTGAAATGTTCGCTTTTCATAACCAAATGAGACTCCTACTGTGGTCATACACCACCGGGCGCCGCGACAACGCGCAAGAGCATTGGATAGCGCGGACGCCCCTGCCTCACAAAGGAGCGAACCCATGACGCTCATCGGCACGACTGCGGATTCAACACCGGCAGTTATCGATGGACCCGCACTGTGGCCGGCCCAGGCCCACACGCCGACAGTGCTTGGCCGACAGCTGGTCATCCACCGCGGAGACGGATCCTACGTCTTCACGACCGACGGCCGGCGCCTGTTCGATGGCACCGCAGGCCTGTGGCACGCCAACATCGGCCACTCCCACCCCGAGCTCGCCCATGCCGCATTCGAGCAGATGAACCGGTTGGAGACCTATCACATCTTCGCCCGCTTCACGAACGACAAGGCCCTCGCCCTCGGCGAGCGGCTGGCCACCCTGGCACCCATTGAGCGGGCCAAGGTGATCCTGAACTCGGGCGGCTCGGACGCCATCGACGTTGCCTGCAAACTCGCACGGCGGCACTGGCAGCGTGAAGGCCGCACCAGCAAGAAGGTCATCCTCAGCCGCGAATTCGCCTACCACGGACTCCACGCCTTCGGCACCAGCATCGCCGGCCTGGAATTCAACCGCGAGGGTTACGGCACGGAATCCCTGGTTCCTGAGACGGCCCGGGTACCCCTCCACGACGCCGAGCAGATCGCCCGCACCGTTGCAGAAATCGGAGCAGAAAACATCGCCGCGATCGTCACCGAACCCATCCAGGGAACAGGGGGTGTGAATCCTCCGGCACCGGGCTACCTTGAGGCCATCCAGAAGATCTGCCGCGACAACGACATCCTCCTGATCCTTGACGAAGTCATTACAGGATTCGGCCGCACAGGCACGATGTTCGCCGCGGAGCGCTACGGAGTCCAACCGGACCTCGTCACCTTTGCCAAGGGCGTCACCTCCGGCTACGCCCCCCTCGGAGGCGTACTCGTCAGCCCCCGCATCTGGGAGCCGTTCTACATCGACTCACCAGACACCCCGATCTTCCGCCACGGAGCAACCTACGCCGGCCACGCCACCGCCGCCGCAGTGGCCCTTCGCCACCTCGACATCCTTGAACGCGACAACCTTCTACCGCGCGTCAAGGAACTCGAAATCGTCCTCGACAACGCGCTCAAAGGACTCGCAGAGCGGCAGTCCGCTGTCGTGGATGTGCGAGTGGCCGGCCTGCTGGGTGGCGTCACGCTCTCCGATAACCTGGTGGCCGAGAAGATCGCCGATGACCTGATTGAACTTGGCTACATTTCCCGACCGCTGCGCGGAAACACCCTGCAGATCAGCCCGCCCTTCATCATCAGCGACGACGAGCTGACCGCCTTCGTCGCCGCGATCGAGCACGTCATCACCGAGCAGGTGAACCGATGACCGCCTCCACCACGGCAGGGCATTCAGATCTGGTTACGGCAGACCCCTCCGCAGCCAGGAAAGCCGACGCCGTCATCGAAAGTCTCAGCCTTCCCGCCACGGGCATACCGGTCCACGATCCCGCCACCGGCGAATTCCTGGCCAACGTTCCTGACATCGACGCTGGCGCAGCCCTGGAGGCGGTGCGCATCGCCGACACCGCTAGCCGGTCATGGGCCAACACCACACCACGACAGCGCGCCGACGTGCTCCACAACTGGTGGAAGCTGCTCGTAGAGAACACCGAACAGCTTGCCCACCTGATTACCCGCGAGATGGGCAAGCCGCTGAGCGAAGCCCGTGGCGAAGTCAAATATGGTACCGATTTCGTTCGCTGGTACGCCGAGGAAGCCGTCCGCCCCGGAGGTGGCTTCCGGGAAGCCCCCGACGGCGGATCAAACATCCTCGTCCGCCGGGCGCCGGTCGGCCTGGCTGTCCTGATCACCCCGTGGAACTTCCCGCTGGCCATGGCGACGCGAAAGATTGCGCCCGCACTGGCCGCAGGATGCGGGGCCGTGATCAAACCAGCCACACTCACCCCGCTGACGACCTACTATGCGGTGGAGCTGGCACGCCAGGCCGGCGTTCCCGAGGATCTGATCCAAGTCGTCACGACGTCGAAGTCCGGTGCGTTCAGCGAGGCCGTCCTGCGTGATGACCGGGTCCGCAAAGTCTCGTTCACCGGGTCCACCGGCGTCGGCCAGCAACTACTCAAGATTGCCGGCGAAGGTGTCCTGCGCACCTCCATGGAACTCGGCGGAAACGCGCCGCTGATCGTCTTTGACGACGCCGACCTGGAACGCGCCGTGAATGGAGCCTTCGCGGCCAAGCTGCGTAACGGCGGCCAGTCGTGCATTGCGGCCAACCGCATCTACGTCCAGCAAGGCATCGCCGATGCCTTCGTCGAGGCACTGACCGAGAAGCTCTCCGCCGCTCCGGTGGGGAACGGTTTCGGCCACGGAACCGTGGTCGGCCCGCTCATCGACAACCGCGCCGTGGCCCAGATGCTCGCCCTGACAGAAGACGCCGTCGCAAAGGGTGCGCAGTTGCGCACCGGAGGAACCGCCTACGACTCCGCCGGCCACTTCTTCGCACCGACCCTCCTCGATCACGTCTCCACGTCGGCAGACGTCGCGAACGCTGAAATCTTCGGCCCGATCGCTGCCATCCAGCGGTTCGGAACAGAATCCGAGGTTGTCGCACGTGCCAACCAGACCGAGTTTGGTTTGGCCGGCTACGTGTTCACCGAAAGTCTGGACAGGGCCTTCAACGTCGCCGACCGCCTTGAAACCGGCCTGGTGGGCATCAACCAGGGTGTTCCTTCAAACGCCGCCGCACCATTCGGCGGCGTGAAGCAGTCAGGCATCGGCCGCGAAGGCAGCTCAGAAGGTCTGGACGAGTACCAGAACATCCGCTTCTACAACATCGCACGCCGCGACACCCACTAAGCCCCCACAGGAGAACCAAAAAATGCGCATCGCCGTTGTCAAAGAGATCAAACCCCAGGAAGCCCGGGTCGGCCTGACCCCGGCAGGAGTGGCCGACCTTGTCCGCCGCGGACACATAGTCTTCGTTGAAAGCGGTGCAGGAACCGCCGCCGGCTACCCTGACGAGCAATACGTGCTCGCGGGGGCCCAGCTCACCAACCAGGAGGAAGCCTGGGCAAACGCCGAACTCCTGGTAAAGGTCAAGGAACCCATCGCATCGGAGTACCGGTTCCTGCGTAAAGATCTGACGCTCTTCACCTACCTGCACCTCGCCGCCGACAGGCCGCTGACCGAAGCTCTTCTGCAAGCCGGCACACTGGGCATCGCCTACGAGACAGTCCAGGACGACACCGGCCTGCCGTTGCTTGCCCCGATGAGTGAGATCGCCGGCCGCCTGGCAGCCCATGCCGCCGCCGCACACCTGAGCCGTCACGGCGGAGGCCCCGGCAAGCTGCTCGGCGGTTCCCCCGGCGTCGCTCCCTGCCGCGTTCTCGTCATCGGCGGCGGCGCTGTCGGTACCCAGGCTGCGCTGCTCGCGCTCGGCATGCAGGCCGAGGTCACCATCCTCGACATGTCGGCCACGCGCATTCGTCAGCTGGACACCCTGTTCGCCGGGCGCGCGCGTGTCGTGATGTCCGATGCGGCCACCCTTGATGCCGAGCTGCGGCAAGCCGATGTCGTCATCGGCGCCGTCCTCGTCCCCGGACGTGCGGCCCCGAAGGTAGTCACCCGCGAACAGCTGGCGATCCTGAACCCGGACACACTGCTGATCGACGTGGCCATCGACCAAGGAGGTGCCTTCGAGACCTCGCGTCCGACGACATACGAATCACCCATCATCGAGGTGGACGGCATCCGCCACTACTGCGTGGCCAACATGCCCGGCGATGTCCCGCACACCTCAACCCTCGCACTCACCAATGCGACAGCCGCCTACATCCGCCAGATCGCCGACATTGGTGTCGAGCAGGCCCTCGCAGCCAACCCCGCGCTGACCCTTGGCGTCAACACCCGTGAAGGCCACATCGTGTACCCGGGCGTCGCTGACGCCTTCCCCGACCTCCCGGGACAGATCGAAGCCTGTCAAACCGTAGGCGCATAGCAGCAACCATCCGCCGCAATGACGTAGTTCAAACTCTCCAAGCCGCAAAACAGAACCCGACCGCGGTTCACTGCCGCACCTTGGACTAGCCTCCAGAAAGTTCCCTAACCGGCACGGCACTGGCCGGCAACCCGGGACAGCGGGTCTGGGCATGGCCCGCATCAGTGCGGGCCGGAGTGGAACCGGGGGAACCCGGTTCCACTCCTCTCTTTCTTTCAACAAGCGGCACCCAACAGTGCCACTCACCAACAAGGACACAGATTGACCAACATCGATACGCTCTCACTGACGGGCAGCAGCCGCGTCAAGCGCGGCATGGCCGAGATGCTCAAGGGCGGCGTCATCATGGACGTCGTCAATGTCGAGCAGGCCCGCATCGCCGAAGATGCCGGTGCCGTGGCCGTGATGGCGCTCGAGCGCGTTCCCGCCGACATCCGCGCCCAGGGCGGCGTGTCCCGCATGTCGGACCCGGACATGATCGATGCGATCATCGCCGCCGTGTCCATCCCCGTCATGGCCAAGGCCCGCATTGGCCACTTCGTCGAAGCACAGGTCCTGCAGTCCCTGGGCGTGGACTACATCGACGAGTCCGAGGTCCTGACCCCGGCCGATTACACCCACCACATCGACAAGTGGAACTTCACCGTTCCCTTCGTCTGCGGTGCTACCAACCTCGGCGAGGCGCTTCGCCGCATCAACGAGGGCGCGGCCATGATCCGCTCCAAGGGTGAAGCCGGCACCGGCGACGTCTCCAACGCCACCACCCACATGCGCCAGATCCGCGCCGAGATCCTGCGGCTCTCCACGCTGCCCGAGGACGAGCTCTACGTCGCGGCCAAGGAACTGCAGGCCCCGTACGAACCGGTCAAGGAAGTCGCCGCGACCGGCAAGCTGCCCGTGGTCCTGTTCACCGCCGGCGGCATCGCCACCCCGGCCGACGCTGCCATGATGATGCAGCTCGGTGCGGACGGCGTGTTCGTCGGTTCGGGCATCTTCAAGTCCGGCAACCCGGCCCAGCGTGCCGCCGCCGTCGTGAAGGCCACCACGTTCTTCGATGACCCCGATGTCATCGCCAAGGTCTCCCGCGGCCTGGGAGAAGCCATGGTGGGCATCAACGTCGAGGAAATCCCCGAACCGCACCGCCTTGCAGAGCGCGGCTGGTAACGGCAGGCCAGAAGTTGTGAACACGGAACGACTGAATGCCGCTCAGAAAAAGGCCATCAGGGCCTGGTTGGGAACCGAATCCGAAGAAGGGGCCCACGCGCTGCTGAACGACCCTCGCCCTCAGACCGACGAGTGGCTGTCTCTGAAAGAGGGCGACAGAGTCAAGGTCCACAAAGGCGGTTGCATTCTCATGGGACGGTCGACTGCGTGGCGGCCGACGGATCGATCTTCTGGATCTGGCAAGATGCCGGTGCAGGAAGGACCGCAATTCACGAAGACCCAGACACCTCAGTCTCGGTCTGCCAGCAATGCGACACGTCCGCCAACACATCAACAGTAAAGACGTCCATATAGGGTTTGTCTCGAGTCCGTGAAATACAACTCGCAGTCAGACGTCGTAGAACTGACCGAATCTTAGAAATACTCCTCATTCCCCGATGGCCGAGCGCTATCTCGTTGGCTTCCCCGGCGGTCACCCGCGAATTCGACGGTACGCCGGCCAAACCTTGCTTCAGCCGGCCGCTTTCGCGATTCGCACCAGCTCGGCGCCGACCCCATCTGGCCGCAGCTCCTGCAGCCAGACACAGGCCGGCACGAAACGAAATTCCCCCGGACCAGACTGCCCGAGGGACTTCGTATTCACCGTCGGGGGCAATTCGTCAAACCCCCGCTGTAGGCAACCTCGACATTTAAGCCCTTTTGAATCCAGTGGATTTGAGAAACGCCTACCCTTTAGTGCCCCGCTCACTCTGGTCGAGAACCCGATGTGCCAGTCCGGCCGTGATGGCGACTCCACCACGGGTTCGGCGCCGAGTCGCCGGATACCCCGGGGTCCGTTCAGGAAGGTCGCTCTGACTCGCTGATCAGGGTGTCGATGCCGTACGCGCCGATCCTGAGCAGGTCATCGAGTACGTCCAAGAGAGCCGCGCGCTGGTCCGTCGAACGGGACTGCGCAAGTCCGCGGACGACAAGGCGTCCCACCTGTTGGGCGTCGCCGGCGGCGCCGGTGGACAGGTCAGCGGCTTGGGGTCCTAACCTCTGGACGAATCTCTGGGCACAGCGGACGACAAGTCGATCGACCCGATCTGGAGCCCGCTCGAGGGTGATCAGCAGCTGAGGGAGGGCGTGGACGAAGGCCGGGGAGCTGATGAGGTCGCCGATGGTGCCTTCGTGGGGTTGGAGGCGGTGCCCGCGTAGCGCTATGGCCATTTCCGCTGCCGCCACCTGAACGCCTTCCTGCTCGTCGTTCATCATGGTCTGCAATACGTCGGCCGCGGTTGCCGGGTCCGTTGTGTGGGCTAGTCGATATGCAGCCTCGTGCGCCGCGCCCGCCCGCGCCTCAAGATCGCGGCGGTTGAGGAGTGTGTCCAGATGGGCCCGGTCGCTCCATTCGAGCGCGGCGAGGACGGCGAGTCTTCCACCCGCTTTCCGTGCCTCCGCACTACGGGCTTCGAGCATCCGGCCTATAAGCGGGTTGACCAGATCCGGGTCTTCGTAACCGATGGCGACGAGCAGGCGATTGACGGGTGGGGCGGAGAAAAGCGCGTCGTCCGCGTCGATGAGCGTGGTGAATGCGTCGATGGCGGTGGATCGGGCGTAGCGCAGCGATGCGTGGATCAGTCTTGCGGTACAGGCTCGCACGGGAATTGAGGGATCCCGGGCCAAGCGGGCCATAGCGGGCGCGGCGGCGACGGTGCGGGCCCCGTCGATGTCGTGGGCGACCAGGTCTGCAAGGACATCGACAAGGCTCCCGCGCGTGGTGCTCAGACCCCTGGTCCTAATGTCTCTTCCGGATTCGTCGTCCCCGCTCTCGTCGCTCGTCGCCACGGCAGGTGGAACGGCCATGACGGCTGCTGCTGCGGCACTTACCCTCCCGCAGAGAAGGTTGACGATGTCCAGTGGTGCCTCCTTCAGGTGAGGCCTGAGAGCCATGCCAAGGAGCTGGTCGGTTTCCGGATGCCCGAGGGAAGCGATATGCCGCACGGCGGCAAACACCATAGACGGATCGCCCGAGTCGCCGGCGGCGTTCAAGCCCAGCAGGATCGCGTTCGCGTACGCGAGATTCGTCTCGTGAGTGAGCTGCAGCGACAGTCGGGCGAACCGGTCCGGGTCCACCCGGGTCTGCTCTTGGAGAACCTGGGCCAGTTCGCCCGCGCCGCCCCGGAAAGGGACGAGGGCTTCAAAGCCCCTGGAGTGCTTTCCGATGGCCCGCAGCCAGTTGCTGTCATCCATCCGGCGCGCAGCGTCGCTGGAGATCGGCGGCACCACAGTTCCCCGGATGATGGAGTCGGGCCGCTCGGGCTGGTTCATGCCGTAGGCACGTCTGAGCTCGCCCAGCCTGCGCCTGCCGGCATCCGAGAGGCGCTCCTCTTGCAATGCGGACAGGAGACTGAATGCTGGACGACCGGGCCGCCTCCGTTCCCACTGGAATCTTAGTTCCCTGATCACCGTTTCGAGCTGGGTGAACTGCTGGTCGGTCAGGTGCGGGCGGATCGCTGTCAGCAATTGGCGGGTGGTCCATACGCTGTCATTGTTGTTGCCGCAGAGGAGCCGGTGGCGACCTTCGAGGAGGATGGCCGTAGCCATGTGGGCGTACGCGGCTCCATTCGATTTAAGGGCTTCGTAGAGGAGCCGCTGGGCACCCGCGTGCGGGTCCGTCGCAAGCGTCTCGAGAAGCGGGCGAATTTCTTCGGGATCGGTTGCGGCCAGCTGGGCCAAGGTATCGGAGAGGCTGGTGAAGATGAAGTCGTCAAGATGGGTATTCGTCCCACGATAGCCGAACGGGTTGCAGAAGTGGGCGTCGGGAATCGGACCTTCGCCGGCCGCCTCCGGGTCGGCGGTGGCCGCCATCACCTTTAGCGCATACGGGAGGAACGTGTGGCAGAAGTACAGGGGGTCTGCGGCTCCGATGTGGCGGACCACATCTGTGGCAAAATAGTCCGTGCTCTTGAGCGACCCAATGCGCCCGTTTTCATCGAGGTCCAGCGATCCTGGCCGATCAATGAGGAACGCGGACACGACTTCCAGGCCAAGTTGCGGGTGCCTGGTTCCTGCTTGATGTGCCACGAACCAAAAGTCTCCGGGGTTATGGTCGAAGCACCCCTCGCGGATGCCCTGAAGGAGGACTTCGACCAGTCGTTGGCTGGAGCCCAGATCGGCGAAACGGACGATCCAACGCAGCCATGCCGGGTACTGTTCGGCATTCCGGTGATCTTGAAGGATCCCGGCGAGCCGATCGGGCATGGTCTTGGCCGCTGCCCCCATCAACTCCATGGCCCGCCCCTGGTCCTCTTGCCCTCCCTGCAGCCAGTCGGCGACGTAACCGTCGGAATCAAGGCGCTCGAACCAGGCGGGAGTGCGCGTGTGGTCCCAGAGCCGGGTCCTCAGTTCGGGGCTGTCCCGGGCGATTTCGGCAACGAGCTGGGCCTCGGAACTGTTCGGGTCAGTAAGCCCTCCGAGAACTCCTAGGCAGGCGTCTTTAGTGTGGAATCGGATCTGATCGGATTCGAGCAGATCCGTCACTTCATCGAGGAAGCGCTGTGGTTCTGAGGATCGCAAGTGGGCAAGGATCTGACGGACCTGCCCTCTGCGGAAGAGCTCCTGCGGGTCCCCCGCGAGAAAGCCCAGAAGTGTCTGACCTCGGTTCAGCCACTGACGGGCGAAGGCGTAATCGAAGAACCCTTCATGGAAAAAGGCTATCCGGTCCCGGTCTCGGACGAGGACCTGTTCCGAGACGAGAACCGACGCGTCGACTGCAAGGTCCTCATCGTCCAGGACACCAAGCGGCACGGAGAGCTCCTGACGCTCGCTGATCACTTGCGCGACCCGGCCCACGACCTTGGCGAAGCGGACAGTCCGATTCTCACGACGCGTGCTCTGGATCTTGCGCTCCCAGTACGCATCGAAAAGCCGGAGACTGTTGACGAACCCGAGTGCGTTAGCTTCGTCCGCTATCGCGGCGAGCAGCGCCAGGTGCAGGGGCACGCGCAGAATATCGCGCTGAAGGGGCGTTAACGTCGTCGCGGGAAGTCCAAAGTCTTCCACCGCTCGATCTACCTGTCCATCGGACAGCGGTGGAATCGCAAGGACCGAGGTTCCCCGTCGATCCCTCAGGCGACGGATCCTGTAGTCGTTCTCGACGTCGAACTGCCGCGTCACGAGAACCACATGCAGGTCTGGGATCGCAGCGGATTCAAGGACCAATTCTGCGACCACTTCGAAATTGTCGGGAAGTCGACCGGATACCATACTGACGGCATCGACCTGATCTACGACGAGGAACGCGGGACGACCGTCAGCGGCGGCGGCCAGCGCCGCGACGGGAGACATGCCCAGCCCGAGATGCTCCCCGAGTGCCGCGGCCGAAGAGAGGGACCCGTAACGGTCGAGCCGAAGCACCAGAACCGGCACCCCGCCTTCCACCAGGTTCTGCGTTGCCTCGTGGAGCACTCCGGTCTTGCCGCCGCCTGCCACTCCGACGACGAAATGCGCCCGTTCGTCGGCCGACATGAGCGAGCGGAGTTGATCCGCTTCTTCGCGGTGGATGACCGGCTGGATCAGCTGGGATCCGGTTTGGCCAATCCATTTGGCGGTCAGGTCGCTGACTTTGTCCGCGAGCCCTCGCTGGCTGGCCGCCAGACGGGAGCGCAGCCCATAGGGGTGCAAGGCGCCGAGGATCCGCTGTGCCGTGAGGTCGCGGTCGATGCTGTCGTCGAGAATCTCGCCAAGAACTGCCCTGCCCTGGGCTCCCGGGCTCCCCTCGAGTAACATCTCCGCAAACACGGCGTTGCTACCGGCGAGCTCGATCTCGTCAATGGTCCGAACGAAGATCCTGCCCAATATCCGGTACGCGTTTTCTGGACCGCCGTAGTAGTTCCCCAGCTTGACGAAGAGCATGTTGGATTTCTCAGGCGGCGTGTTCAGGATGAACGAACCGTAGTCGTTAGAGTTCCGGATCTGGTCCGTCAGTTCCTGAAGCGGACGGAACGGGGTCATCGAAACGAAGTGGTAGTCGCGCCCCGCCTCCGCATGCAGGCGCGCCTTGTCCCAGATGCCCCGGCTGTTGAGCTGGCCATAGCTCCACTCGTTGGCAACGCCGACCTGTCGCTTGACCTGATGGGCCTCAACGGTGCCGTCCGAGCGCTTGAAGATGAACTCGACACCGGAGCCGAGCTCTCCTATCGGTTCGACCCGCACCGATTCGCCACGGCCAGCCAAGACGTCGAGCATGCGTGCCACAGTCCACGCGCCCTCATAGCGATTGCCGATCTTGTCGGCCTCACCGCCCGGTCGAGGGTTCATCGAAATGATCTCCTGAAGATTAGTGGGGCTTAGGTTTCAGGTAAGGCGAGTGCCCTCCGGAAGTGCGGATGTTAAGAAGTGTAGGCGAGGTAAACGGCCGGAAGGGCAAAGCGGTAAAGCAGCGGACACGTCTTCGAAGGCCCGGACCCGGTTCGGCAGGATGGTCGATTCCGGCCTCAGAAGGACTTCGCAGGGCCAATATCAGAGAGGCAGCCGACCGGGAAGGCGATCTCAATCAGCTCGGCCGCGAGGCACCTCAAAGAAACAGCCAGGATCAGTGGACGACTTACGCCACGAAGCGCCCCTGCCAGCAGACGCCGGCTAGGGCTTCTAGGCCTGAGCCCCGCCGGGAATCGGTCACGCCGTCGCCAGTCTTCGCGTCGGTCTGTTCGGGGGAGCTCGACCCCTTTGAAGGTCCAGCGCAGGGTTAGGACGATTCACCGCTACGCGCGGGGACCGGTGTCGTTTCCTCTGACGGCCCGCATACGCTCTGACATCGACCCGTCTGAGGCATGATGGGTGCATGTGCGGACGTTACGCGGCCGACACCTCTGATGAAGGCGTGCGCTTGCGCGGGAACAGTACGGGCGCAATGCCTGGGCGGCCCCATTGTCCGCCCTGGCGGCGATTTACGCACCGCGGTCGGTCGTGGGCGGGCCGCCGGCCAATACCACGTAGCGGACGCAGGCTACCTCAAGCATCTGGACCGCTTCAAATAGTACGGCCGCGAGCATCCCAAACCGGATGGTCATCTGGAACTGCGCTCCCGTGGCAGTACGGGTCCCTTCGACTTCCTGCAACTCATTGGAAGCTAGTTGGGCCCAGGACTTCCCATGAGCATGTCCACTTGAAAGCTGCCATGCCGCAAGCCACGGAAAGACTGCGTTTTCATGCAGTCTCTCCAACTGCTTGAGCATCCGGGTCATGGATGGAAGCTCCTGACTGAGAGGGTTCCATTCCCCCAGCCCGGCCTGCTCCGCGATCTCCTTGAGCCGGGCACGACGCTTGACTTTGACGGAAGGCTGGCCCAAAGTCTCGCGTAGGGCTGCGCCCTTGGCCACCTCATCTAGGCCTAGGAGGATCCTCCGCTTGATTCTTAAGGTTCCATTAGCCGGTTCCAGAAGCCACAGCGCCGCCGCCGTGGCGTCCAAAGCATTTCGGACCAGTGCATAGGCGCCGAACGGGCTTGCCGTCAGGCTAATTTTGTCCTCGGACTCCCGGACCATCATCTGCTCCAGCGACGCTATGCAACCCGTCGCGACTGAAAGCTGCGAAAACGCATAGGTCGACACCGTGTGATGTGGGGACCTAGCGTCATCCAGAAACAGGGGAGAACCTTCTGCCGGGTCGATGAGGGGCTCGAGGGCCGATTCGATCGAGGAGGCCCTGGCGAACAAAAGCACAATCCACTGGCTGTGCTTAACTTCGTCCTCGTCGTCTACCGGAAATTGGATCACAGCCTGAAGTCTAGGCTGGACAGCAGTGGCTCTGCCTGAACACACGCCGCGGAGGGTATTCACTCGCGGGTCCCACTGAACTTCCGTCGGGCTTCATGCATGCCTTCCCCCGAATCCGGCTCCGCTCACGGTCTTCCGCGGCGCCAGCCGCCGAGGGGAGTGACCCAAGGCTGGCATTTATAGGGTGAAGCAGACTGGGGCATACTCGAGCCGGACCCTGGCAACGTTCTCACGGAACCACCTCGGGGAACCGGACCACCCAGACGCTTAGCAACACGGTCGCCGGATATCGATCTCATCGATTCGCCCTCGTCAAGATGCAACCGCCGAATAACCGCCCAATCCTCGCGTTGTGATCACCACCAAATCGTTTGGAACGGACGGCTCAGTTTTCAACCGTTGCAATCGCTCAGTTTTGACCGATATCCACAAATAGGGCGATACGCTGGCGACTAAGTGTGGCTACTTGGTTCACACGGTGAGGATATGGCGTTGGTGGCCAAGACTGCCAGATCGTCATCGTCTTCTACTGAATGAGCAGCGAGATCGTTACGCGAGGCGCTTTTTCGTGCCACTCCCGAATCGTGCGCCGGCGGCAGCGAGATCCTAAATGATGTCCGAGATCGCGCTGAGCTGACTTCGAACACCAGGTGACTCTTGGAGGAAATCTATGCTTCGGCAGAACACGGGATGCCGCATTTTGAATGCGAAATGCTGGTTCGATTTCGGTGAAACCCTGAAATCGGTACCGTTGCGGTGCGGCCCCGGACGGACCTGGGCATCGGCAGACGACCTGTATCGCGGTCGACGGATTGCGGTGAACGGACCTCACCATGCGCCGGGGGCGGAACGATGCATTCCCTGCTCGACGGATGTCAATCCACAGCATTCAATCCTCGCTTGCGGTCGGCTTGGGCCGCCCGGCGTTCGAGATCTTCGATCCGCAGCAGGGCAATAGCCAATTGGGCGATCAGTGATTGGTTGAGCTGACGTTCAACGGCGAGCTGTTCACGGATACGAACCAGTTTCGAGTCGTTCGCGGCCCGTTGTTCGATCTCGCGGTCATTGTCTGGTCTCTGCGAAGCAGGCAACTTCTCTCTAAACAGGTCCCGGAGATCCGTATGCTTCTGGGTCAGGATGTGTCTTCCGAGTTTCGCTTCGAGGGCCAGCGTCTTCACATTCAAAGAACCGTCGCTCCATAACGGTCTGCCGGTGAGCAGGCGTTCGATGGCTTCCATGATTGCTCGACGTTCGAATGCATCATCACCTCGCCGAGTCATTGGAATCCTCTGAGTCCTCGCCGGCCCCGCGTTTTCGGTGCCTAGAGATGTCTAAATCGAGGCGGACAATGCGTCGGCGGTTGCGATCAGCGAGGATCTCCGGGAGGTACTCGATCTCTTCTTCGAGTCCGTCCCGAACCTTCTGTTTCTTCGCAATATGGCTATCAAGTTGGGCTAGATTCGGACAGATGGGGGAACAGTTGTCAAGATCGGGGGTCTCCCTGAGATTGCCCTCCGGATCCGATCGATTCTGGTTACAGGCCGCCGTTACCGGGTTGAAGACGCAGACGACCATGGCTTTGGGGTTGTCATATATACGTTGCAGGCCGGCCGCCTTCAACCTCGTCAGCTGCTTGGGGTTCTTCACGGAGCCCGAGAATTGCTCCTTGAACAGCGAAATTCCATCCTGAAGCCGGGCCGCAGCTGGTCCGCTAATCGTAGCCTCCTCGCTCTCATTTGCTAGGGCGTCTAGATTGTTCCAACTTGAAAGGAGCTGTTCGAATTCAAGCTCGTCGGGAAATCCTGACTCGGATCGTCCTGCATACCCCATCGACGTCAATTGGCGATAGTGCCCGTACTGAATCCCGAGAGCAACTACCCCACCGGGACGGTTGACGATGTGCCAGGCGAGCGTCCGTCTAAACCGGGAGAGGGTCGGCGCGCGTCGGCTCCGAGGTGTCTCAATTTCCTCGACGCCGTTGACCATACTCGTTGCCAAGGGGGGCCGAAACTGGTCTGATGGTGAGGTCTGTTCACTAGGGTCAGGCGCATTTGCCTGATCGTCGCAGGAGTCGTTCGGGATCCGTAGCATTGAGGGGTCGTTCGCGGCGCGCCGGTTCCAGACCCGGACCATACCTTCTATGGCTACGGCCGCCATGTCGGCCGTAATCGCTTGCCCTCGACGCGAACGCAGTTCATCTCTGGGCTGGTACAGCCGTGTAAAGAGAAATTCGGATTCTCCGCAGCTTTCGCCGAGCTGCCTCATCGCACGGACCGCTCGTTCCACGGGTTCGATTGTCACCCAGGGCTGATCCCTCTCAATTCCCCCCGTTAAGGTGTTGCCGGACGGGTCTCGAACTCCCTTGAAGGTTCTGCCGGTGATCTGGTACCGACGAACGCCAATCCCTGAAGCGTCTGACTTGTCGACGACCTCTAGGCAATCAGCTTTGAGGTGAAGAAGTTCGGTCGGTCGCATGCCGGTCAGGTATCCGATGACAATGAGTCCAGCACCTCGCACATGAGACTTGCTAAAGTCGGGCACCCAGTTTGTTGCATTTTCGAATCTAGAAATGATCGCGGCCGCCGCAGCTGTGGGAGCCCGTCCTTCGAATGGGCCTCCAGGCTCCTCTTTCGCCCATTTACGGGCCAGATACCATGAGCACTGCACGTCCATGGGTAAGGTTCCGTCGAGATAGCCATCGATTATTCTGAAGGCTGCGATCAACAAAGGTTCCAGAACTTCGGGTTCTATTGGTTCAGTTTGATTTGAGATAGTTGAAGAACCGCCTGGTATCCAGTCGGTCATCTTTTGACCGAACCAGGGTGGTTCGCAGAACTGAATGTCACCTCTTAGATGAGCGTTGTGTGCGAAAATTCGTGAAATGAGGATTAATTCTGCAACTTTACTACTTGCTCGTGCCTTTTTGGATTCAATGGTAATTGCGTAGTCGTCCAGGTCGGCGGATGACATATCGGATAAGTGACCGATGCCGCGATTATTCAACCATTTGGCGAGAGCGAGGAAGACCCTGAACGCCCTGGCGACGGAAGAAGGGGCTAAGCGGGGACGATGAAAATAGATGGTACGACGTGCAGCATCCGTGTTGAGAAGGTTAAAGATCAGGATCTTGGCTGGACGACGAAACTTTTGGACAACCTTCCGGAAATCGATGTTCAGAGAAGTCTGTGTTTCGGAATTGTCCAAATGGTGTAACGGCCAGATATCTTGTCCAAAGAGGACCGGCGGAAGACTTCCGACGTCAGTTCGGATCGAAAGAGAGTCGAACACGAGAGCTGTTTCCTCAGGAATGCTATTCGTTCCGAAGGAGGTTGAAGACTCGTGCGGCAGGAGTGGATCATTCATGCGACGTCCCATTCACGGGCCAAAAGGCGTTCGATCATACGGATATCCTCTGAGGTCACTGCGTCTGGTGCAGATTTGATCTGACTTTCGGAAAAGAACTTTCCCGGCTCCAGTAGGTCAATCAACCTCGAGTGATGTGCTGACCAGTTCACCGCCCAGTCTTCTTCCTCTGTGACGGAACGAATCGCATCGATTCTGTTAAACAGCAGGACAATGCGGGGAAGATGCCGACTCATTACTATTGCGTTGCGGCAGGCGAAGCATAACAGAAGACTAGCTGTGCAAGGTCCTCCCGTGATACCGCTTTCTTTAGGGTTTTGACACGCTCCGATAACGGTATCGTTCCGCTTCTCGTTAACGTCGAGAAGCGTGCCGGCGGCGGCAGCAATGGGAGCATTCTCAGCCGACACGACGTTCGCGTCGATGACCGTAGCCTGCAGGAATGCGATAGCGCTGGCTATTCCATCCTCTATCGTTGATTTCGACGACTCGCGGACGACAGGATCCCGCAGCACATAGGAAGAATTTGTGGAGGCTTTGTGTCCTTGAGGGTGGACTCTCGATGTGAAGTACTGACGGACGGCACGAGGGCCTGCTGATCCGTATTCCGGATTGTTCTCGCGCCAGGTTGACAGATGCTGTAGCACGGCACGGTAACCGACGGTGCTCAAAGGGAAGAGCGGTGAGGGCGTTTCCGTTTGAGTAACGCCAACCAGGTGCGCAGGTAGGACTATGAGCAGTTCGTGTCGCGGCTTGCCTAACTCCTTGAGGGTCCTGCGCGCTCCTTCGGTGCACTCCAGGAGTACCTGCAGCAGCCGAGCCTTGGAACGCGGGCCGGTGTCCTGGTAGTTTTCGGACCAGGTGTCTGCCGCCCCTCGCCGTGGTTTCCGAAGGCGAACGCCAAGAATCTCCGGTTCACTCTCGTCGCGCGCGTCGATACGCCGAACCTCGGTGGATTGTAGCGAAATAGCGACCGATAAATTCCAGCCGCACGTAATACCGAGTGCGATTAGGGCTGCAGCACCCTCTTGGCTGGTTAGGTACAACTGCTCGAAGAGCGGCATAGCCGTCGTTTGGCCGCGCGTTCCCCCGTACAATCTCCGGAGGACATCCGGGGGAAGGTAGCGCTGATTTCGACTAGAGGAGCGACGTTGAATGTCGCCCTGGGTGGCGATCTCGGTCAGGATGGCCGCGTAGGAGTAATCGGGATCACTGGCCGACATGCCTGATTTGAACCGCTGGACGAGTCGCCAGCCAGCTCGAATTCTATCCCTAGCTGCTACCAACGTCGCCCACGTTTTATCTCTAAGGGATTCTACGTCGGCGTCATTTAGGGACGCGGCCGGTTTTCCAGTCGGGATCGTGTGCCCTGAAAGCGCTAGCATGCTTTCGACGGTTTCTGGAGGAAGGCCCTCTGCGCCGAGAAGAAGGATACGTAGAGAGCCGGCGTAGACTTTCATGGACGGCTTTAAGCTGAGCCAAAACTCTTTCCAATTATTGGGCTTTATATCCGAGAGTTCGCGGAAGTAGCCCGTCTTGAGAAAGCGACCTAGCATGTAAAAGGCCGTCTTTGCGGTTTCCGGCGAGTTCCACGTCCCAAACGGAGAGCAGAGGTCGAGCACCCTTTGGGCCAAAGCGGCGCGGAGGTGATCTCCGCACAAGAGGTCACAGAATCTCAGCCGTGTTTCATTGCCATTATCTTGTGGGCTGAGGATCAGCACCAAGTCATTTCCGAGAGAAGCCTTCACGTCAGTGATCCACATCCATGACTCGGCTGTCGGTTTGAGCTATTAGAGTTAGCGCAGCATCTAAGTCCCGGGGGTGCGGATCAAATGCTGTTGCGAACCATTCCCATTCTATTGTCTGAACCGGAGCCAGATAGATCTTGCGCGTTGTCTCCACATCCTTGTGTCCCAGCAAAGCCTGGATACGGACCCAGATGTTGCTCTCGGAGACTAGCTGTTGAAGCCCTCTTCGATTTTCGATGCCCATCCTTCGAAGCTCAATCATCGCCGCAAGGGCGAAGGCGTGCAATGCGAAAGAGTGCCGCAACATGTGTGGGTGGATGCGGATGCTTGATTCGTTGGAAAGAATTATGCCTGCGCTGTCTTCTTGGGTTTGAATCCGCGCCATGCGGGAATTCGCAGCGTCAAACACATCGTTCCAAGTCGAGGTTGCCATTGGGCCGCCACCGTATCCCAGCCAAAGGAATAGTGGCCTTCGAGCGCCGTTTTCGTCAATTGAATACAACCTTCGCCGATCACTTAGCGCTAGTTTGTCAAGCGCCGTTTCAGTGACCTCGCCGGAAGTTGAATCAGTATATGTAATGCTCTCGGCTATTCCGTCCAGCCGGTGGAGGCGAGTTGCGATAAGTGCGTTTTCGATACCCTCGTAAAGGCCGCTCTGGATGCCATGAAGTTCCTCAACAGCTCTATCTTGCTCCGTGTAGCGAACTAAGACGTCTCTGATTTGAGGACCAAAATAGTAGAGCCTGCCGCGGGCGGGCTTCCCCTTCGATAACGACGCAGGGATTCGGCCTCTAAATAGTCCGTTACCCGACTGTCTCTGGGCTACTTCAAATGTGAGGAGTCCGGCCGCCTCTGCGCGCCTCATACCGGTGGAGTAAAGAAGATCGGCATACGAACTGTTGCGCCCAGCCATCATTAGCACCGAATCATTGTGGGCATTCGCTTGGCCCAACAAGGCTTCGGATCTCCAGCGCCAAAAGGCACGCCGAGTCACCCATTTGACGTCCGAGATGGTCTGTCCTTTTCCTGCGTTTATCGCTGGGCTGCCTTCTCGTCGGCGAGGAATCGGTGAAGCCTTGATGAAGCCTTTGTCCACCGCGTGTCCATACATGGAGTTAAGGGATGCAAGGTTTCGCGCGATGGTCCCGGCACTCACACCATTCCGAACCTCGCCACGGCGGCGAAAACTGTACTCTTGCGCCCGCCATTCTAGAAACGAGGAGATGTCATCCCTCTCCGCGGCCCTCCACTCGATCCCGAGATGTGAGTGCAGGTAGTTGAGGAAGATCGCTATATCGCCGGCGGAGCTCTTTCCTGTTTCTGGCGCCCGCTGGAGAGACTTGGTCCAAGAAAGCAATGCAGGATCGAGGCGACCATCTGGAGCAAGAAGTACATGTAGGAGCTCCCGGCTAAGGGAGATCCGAGGACTCCCTAACGCTGCATTCTTCAGCCAGCCGTCAGCGGACGACTGCGACTTAAGCACCGACCAGATGTCCACCGTTCTTACGGACCAGCGTCCCGCCAGGTTATCTGTCGGATCAGCCGCGGCACTCCCAGCCGGCGTCCCGAGGGGTTTCGCCGTCGGGACTTCGTCTGTTGAAGCTGCGAAACTTGAATGAAGCACGGTTGTCTCCTTTCGGGGTTCGAAAAACGAACCGGGGCGAAAGGATGTGGTGACGAATCGAGGATACAGCCGGCATTGAGTAGGCAACAAGCCGCCACGACCGGGCAGGAAGAGTGATCCGAGCTTTTCCGGGAACCTTCGTCCGTATCAGCGGCTCTCAGCAACTCAAAGGGACGGTTCAGTCACAACACTGCTAGACGCGACATGGGACGCGACATGGGCATTTCCCATATAAGACCCGCCACGTGGCCCAATTCGTGTTGGATCACCGCGGAGACGTAATGCGCTCCGCCGGAGATGCCCAGCAGTTCCGTGATTTGCGGGGCGTCCAGGTCCAGGCTTCCCGTCACGTAGCTTTTGGGTCCGGAGCCGAAGCTGTACATGGTGCTGCCGCCAGTGCCGATGACGGATCCAGCCAAGCCCGGAGCCGCCTCGGGAGTGGTCCAGGAAATCAGCAGGGGCGCC
The DNA here is from genome assembly GCF_042884555.1 of Arthrobacter sp. NPDC058127. Classification (NCBI taxonomy): domain Bacteria; kingdom Bacillati; phylum Actinomycetota; class Actinomycetes; order Micrococcales; family Micrococcaceae; genus Arthrobacter; species Arthrobacter sp. NPDC058127. Next base: position 66,711 of record NZ_JBHVTT010000008.1, read on the forward strand.
CAACGATCTCCGTAGAGCGCGGGCTGGTACGGCTTGCGCTTCTCGGCGGGCTTTTCCGTGCTGGCGCCGTCGTCGATGAACTTGAGGCCCGTGGCAGCAGCGATCTTGGCGATGGCGTCGGCGATGAGCCCCTCGGATCCGGCCGGGGCGAGGGCTGCGTTGACCACGTAGTGCAATGGACGGCACGGAGAGTAGCTCACGGGTGTGCCGTCGGCATTGGTGGCCAGGAACTTGTAGGAGTTGCTGGCCACAGCGGGCTTGGCGGGGGAGCCGAGCGGGTGGCCGGCCTCTTCCAGTCCAGGCGGCGGGGTATCCGGCGCGCGGGCAGCCTTTTGCTGCCCGTCCCCGGGAACCGCGTCGGGCCCGGAGCTGCTTGCCGTGGCATGGGCGGAAGGAGCCAGATTAGGAAGCAACCCAATGATGCCCGGGTCGCCGCGGAGGAAGCCACTGACAAGCACGGCTACGGACGCAACCACGGCCACCACCATCACGTTCCGGAACAACGCCAGTGCGGTACTGGCGCGCTTGGGCGGCGGGCCGCCGTCGTACCCGTAGTTTGAATGCACGTCTTCTCCCCAAGTCCCTGTACCGGCGCCCCCTCGGGCCGGCGCTGCTATCCGATCACAGCGCCGAACACGAGGCCCAGCCCATACGTGGCCGCGGCCGCACCGAGTCCGATGGCGAGCTGCCGGAGGCCGCGGGTCAGCGGCGAGGTCCCGGACAACAAGCCGACGACGGCGCCAGTCGACAGAAGCGCGATGCCCACCAGCGTACCGGCCACAGCAAGCGCTGCGAAGCCCGTCATGCCGAAGATGAACGGCAGGATGGGCACGATGGCGCCCGAAGCGAAGAAGCAGAAGCTCGAGATCGCGGCGCCCCAGGCGGAGCCCACGGCCTCGTGCTCATTGACGGTTTCTTCCACTTCGGGGTGGAGGGAGAGGCTGGGATCGCAATCGCAGCTGTAGAGGCCCATGCGCTCGGCGGCCCGGTGTTCGGCGGCTTCGCGGGACATGCCCCGGGCCAGATATACCAGGACCAGCTCATTGTGCTCGATGTCCAGGGCCGGGGCTGCGGTCAGTGTGGCCTGGGTGGGGCGAGTGGCCTTGAGGAGCTCGAGTTGCGAGCGGACCGAGACATACTCGCCGGCACCCATGGACAGCGCGCCCGCCAGGAGGCCGGCGATACCGCTGAACAGGACCACGGTTGCGGGAACGCCCGTGGCCGCCATGCCCATCACGAGCGAAAGGTTGCTGACCAAGCCGTCGTTGGCGCCGAATACGGCCGCGCGGAAGGTGCCGGACAACCTATTGCGGCCGCGCGTCGCCAGGCCACGGACTACTTCTTCGTGGATCTGTTCATCAGCCGCCATGGCGCGGGTTGCTGCTGGATCCTTCGTATAAGGCGAACGGCCTTCAGCCCGTTGGGCGAGGGCCAGCACGAACACGGATCCGAAGTTCCGTGCCAGGAAGCCGAGCATTTGGCTCCGGACGGAGGCTGCTTTCGGCATGCCGGCATGTTCGCCGAGGAGCTTGAGCCAGTGCGCCTCATGGCGGCCCTCGGCATCTGCGAGAGCCAACAGGATTTCGCGTTCCTCGCCATCGCGGCGCTGCGCCAGTTGACGGTACACGGCGGCCTCGGCGCGCTCGTCCGCCAAGTACTGCCGCCAGCGCTTGATGTCCGACGACGGGGGAGTCTTGGGGGCTGCTTCGTCTTGCGATGGACTGCTTGAGTCCGACGGATTGTCTGAATACGAGGGTTTTGTGTGCGGGTGCACCGGGACTCCTGGGTCGCTGGGGCGGGCTTCATCGCCTCATTGCGGCTCCACTCTATCGCCAATTTCCGCGGTTTTTCGGCCGGTAATCCTCACTGGACATTTTAGGCGTGCCTCAAAAACCGGGAGGCTCGCGGGAGGCCTTGACCGCCGCAGGGGGCAGTGCTGGGATGGATGGACAGGGTCCACGAATTGGCGGGGTGGCGTTGGACCGGCTGCCTCACTTGCCTGTCCGATGGGCTCAGCGGCACGTCGAACGGAGGTTGCACCATGGACAGCACCGAGACCCACGCCCGCCACCCCGACCGTCCCACGGTCGAGGCCGATCCCGCCTACGACTACAGCGAAGACCTGGAGGTGGACGAGGACTGGGAGGAACAATCCGAGGTCCTCGACGACGACGAACGGGTGGTCCCGCTCGACGCCGAGGAACACCGCGAGGACGAAGAGTTCGAATAGCCTCTGCTCGCTGAACCGGCCTCGCTGAACCTGACTCGCTGAATCCGGGCCCTAGAACGCGCTCAGGATGAAGTGCCGCTGCACGCCCGCCCGGTGCCCGGTTGCCGCCACCGTGAGGGTGAGTTTCCGTGTCGCCGGGAACCAGCGGGCGGGCTGGACCGCTTTTGAAAGCGCTTCGGTGATGAGCCGTGGCTCATGATGCCAATAGCGTTCCAAGTTTCCGTCCACCACGAACGTGATGGAGCCTTGGGAGAGGTCGACGCCGGGAATCACCCGGACGAACTCGTCCACCCGTCGGGGGCGTGGCAACAAGAGGCTTCCGGTCTGGGTGGTGCGCTCAGCTGTGGCGGTAGCGCCGTTTTCGAAAGGCATGGCCTTCTCCTGTGGAGTTGCTCTTGCCCGTTCGGTTGTCTCTGGTCCGAGCCGGGCCGCTTCTTCATCCGAACCACCCGTGAACATGGGGTTGGCGTGTGGCAAGTCGGAGCTTGGCGCCACATCTCTTGAAGCTGTTCCTACTGTACATGCAGGCGCGGCGCCGCACCTCTCGAAGGAGAAGGTGCGGCGCCGCCGTCGTACTTAATTCTGTGAAGCTTAGTGGCTGGCCACCGGGTGGGCCTCCAGCGGGAGTTCCTCGGTGACCGCTCCTGCGACGCGGCGGTCCCAGGCTTCGCGGACCTCGGGTTCCGTGGGCGGCGTCAGCAGGGAGACCACAACGTAGATGACGAGCGACGCGCCGAGGCCCCAGTAGATGGGATCGTTGGCGTAGACGCCGTCTTCGCTGGGGATGATTCCCGTGGCGTAAGCGATCAGCAAGGCCAAGGTCAAGACCGAGCCGACGGCCATGGACCATGCCGCTGCGATGCCCGTGCCGCGCTTCCAGACCAGGCCGCCCAGGATGGCAACCAGGAGGCCACCTACCAGGATGTCGTAGGCGATGGTCAGGGCCACCACGACGTCCTGCGCCGCCATGGAGATCAGCACGGCCACGATGCCTAGTCCAAGGACCCAGTAGCGGTTGGCCTTGACGTCGTGCTCGGGGTTCTCGGTGTCGTCGGTGTTGATCGTCTTGCCGAACCAGCTGGCCACGAACGGGACAACGTCGGCGCGGGCAACGGTGGCTGCGGCGATGAGGGCTCCGGATGCGGTGGACATCATGGCAGCGACTGCTGCGGCCATGACGAGGCCGCCGATGCCGATCGGCAGGATGTGGGTGGCAACCTCGGCGTAGACAACGTCCTTGCCAAGGGCCTTCACGTCGATGTTGGGCAGGGCCACGCGGGCGGCCAGGCCAATCAGGGCGCCGGCGACGCCGTACAGGACGCAGTAGATGCCGGCAGTGGCGCCGCCCCAACGGGCCACCTTGGGGGTCTTGGCGGTGAAGACGCGCTGCCAGATGTCCTGGCCGATCAGCAGGCCCAGGGTGTACACCACGAAGTAGGTGATGATGGTCTGTGCTCCGATGCCGTCCAACTGGAAGAAACTGGCGTCAACGCGGGCACGGATACCGTCGAGGCCGCCTGCGGCGTTGAGGGCGAACGGCAACATGAGGAAGAAGATGCCCACCGTCTTGATGATGAACTGCACCTGGTCGGCGAGGGTGATGGACCACATGCCGCCGATGGTGGAGTAGACCAGGACGATGGCGCCGCCGACGGCGATGGCAAGCCAGCGCTCCCAGCCGAAGAGGACAACGAAGATGGTGGCGTAGGCACCCGTGGACGTGGCACACAGCATGAGCGTGTAAGCGAGCATGACGATGCCGGAGGTCTGCGTGGCGCGCTGGCCGTAACGCAGGCTCAGCATCTGGGAGACCGTGTAGATTTTCAGCCGCTGGATGGTGCCGGCGAAAAGCAGGCTCAGGAGGAGCACGCCCGAACCGATGGCGACGACCAACCACATGCCGGAGACGCCGAACTTGTAGCCGAGGCCGACGCCGCCAACCGTTGAAGCGCCGCCGAGGACGACGGCGGCCATGGTGCCGGTGTAGAGCATCGGACCAAGGCGGCGTCCTGCCACCAGGAAGTCGCTGTTGTTCTTGGTGCGCGACTTGCCCCACCAGCCGAAGGCCAGCATGGCGAGCAAATACACCACCACGATCGCAATATTGATGAACGAAGAGTCCACGGTTGGCTCCTGAAAGTGATGCGCAGAGTTCTTGGGGATTCCGACGCCGGTCCGCTGGGTTTCGCTGCGGGTTGCGGAAGGTCTCTGCGCTGGTGATTGGGGAGAGTAGTCTGTGATGTGTGCCTCACAAACAACACTTGTTGCCTATGAGGATACGTAGTGATGCGAGTAACAGTCAAGGCGTTGCTTTGCGCGGCGGGCGGATCGGCGCTCCTCTGGCTGTCCAAAGGGTCCGCCACTCGGGCGATCCGGCTACTATTGCTGCAATGACAGGGCCGCAGAAACGGCCTGAAAGGTTCGTGAATGAAGGCTCTCCCCGTTGAACCGAGCAACGTCCCCGTTGCCATCGGTTCCAGAATCCGCGCCGCCCGCCAATCGCAGCGGCTCACCATCGAGCAGGTTGCCGACGCCACCGGCCTGACCAAAGGGTTCCTGAGCCGCGTGGAGCGTGACCTGACATCGCCGTCGGTCGCTTCCCTTGTGACGCTTTGCCAGGTCCTTTCAGTGTCCATCGGCGATCTTTTCGCGGCACCGGAGACACACCTGACCCGGCGCGATGATGGGCCGCGGATTTCGCTCGGCGGCCAGGGAATAGTGGAGCGTCTCCTGACTGCCCGGTCGGAACGGCGGTTGCAGATCCTGCAGGCTTCCATCGAGCCCCGCGGCCGCGGAGAAGCCGAGCTTTACGCCGTCGATTGCGACGTCGACGTCCTGCACGTCGTCAAGGGCCGCATCAAATTGATCCTCACCAACGAGGAGTACGAGCTCGAAGAGGGAGACACGCTGTCCTTCCCGGGCCGCGAGCCGCACACCTGGGTCAATCCCACGGACGAGCCCGTTGAGGTGCTCTGGATCCTGGTGCCAGCAGCCAGCCGCTGACGCTGTGACGCGCCGTATTTGCGACACGCGGCGCGTAACCTGCCGGAAACATGACTGACTTCAGGATTTAACCCTGGGGCCAGCGGTGTTACGTGCCTGAAATGATCCGCGCCGAATGCTGAAACAGGGCGACTGTACCTTCGAGTCAAGGCAACTTGTCAAGGTCGGTATCCCGTGGGGTACCAGGACCTGTTCGTTTTAAAAATGGTCTCGCCGTGCGGGCGCCATGGAGCGCCGTATATGCAGGAAGGCTCCCGAAAATGACCCCAGTATTCTTCAGCGTAGGGCTGGATGTGAACCCCCAGACCCTTGATCCCGGCGCAACAGCCTGGATGCTTGCAGCTTCCGCCCTCGTCCTTCTCATGACGCCAGGTTTGGCGTTCTTCTACGGCGGCCTGGTCAGGATGAAGTCCGTCCTCAACATCATGATGATGAGCTTCGGCGCCATTGGCGTGGTCGCGGTGGTCTGGGCCCTGTGGGGCTACGGACTCGCGTTCGGCCCGGATACCCTGGGCGGCTTCATCGGAGATCCCTTCGCGAACTTCGGACTCAGCGGACTGGCCAGCGTCATCGGCGGGAAAGCCCCGGGGCTGCCGGACATGGTCTTCATAGGTTTCCAAGCCACCTTCGCCATCATCACGGTCGCACTGATCAGTGGCGCGGTGGCCGAACGTGTCAGGTTTGGCCCATGGCTGCTGTTTGCCGGCCTCTGGGTCACCATCGTTTACGCGCCCATTGCCCATTGGGTCTGGGGCGGCGGCCTCTTCGGATCCACCGGGATCATCGGCAGCAAGATCTCGGCCCTCGACTTTGCCGGTGGCACCGTCGTCCACATGAACGCCGGCATGGCCGGGCTCATGCTCGCGGTCGTGCTCGGCAAACGGCTCGGATTCATGAAAGACCCCAACATCCGGCCGCACAACCTCCCCTTCGTGATGCTCGGTGCGGGCTTGCTGTGGTTCGGGTGGTTCGGCTTCAACGCCGGTTCGGAACTGGCGGCTGATGGAATCGCCGCGCTTGCCTGGACAAACACCCTCCTGGCCACGAGCGCCGCGCTCCTGGGCTGGCTGCTTGTCGAAAGGCTCCGCGACGGCCACGCGACGTCCCTTGGCGCCGCATCCGGCGCCGTCGCGGGCTTGGTGGCAGTCACCCCGGCTTGTGGCTTCGTGGATCCCATTGGCGCGATCGTCATCGGCGTCATCGCGGGGGCTGTGTGCGCTCTGGCCATCGGGCTGAAGTTCAAGATCGGGCTGGACGACTCCTTGGACGTCGTTGCCGTCCACTTCGTCGGCGGCCTATGGGGAACCCTGTCCCTCGGCTTCTTCGCCGTACCCTCGGCAAAGACTGAAGGTGGCCTCTTCTACGGCGGCGGCCTGAGCCAATTCTGGCCCCAAATATTGACGGCCCTCGTGGTCACCGCGTGGACAGCGATCATGACAACGCTCATTGGGCTGGCGATCCACAAGACAGTGGGCATGCGCGTCAAGGAGCACGAAGAGCTGGCGGGCATCGACATCACGGAGCACGCGGAAACCGCCTACGAGCTGGCCATGGTTGGCGGATCATTCAATCCCGGAGAACCACAGAACGGCAAAACTCCGTCGAGCTCCAGTGGTGATGAAGAAGCCAGCTCGAACGGGAAAACAGATCGGATGCGTAGCAAGGCGTCGACGTGAAGCTCGTCACGGCCATCGTGAGGCCGGAGCGGATCGACGAGGTCCGGGACGCCTTGGAACGCTTCGGAGTCAACGGGATGACCGTGAGCCAATCGAACGGTTATGGCCAACAACGAGGCCATGTAGAGGTGTACCGGGGCGCGGAGTACAACTCCGATCTCCTTCCCAAGATCCGGGTGGAGGTCCTGTCCACCGACGAGTTGGTGGACGGAATCGTGGACGCCATCATCTCCGGTGCCAGTACGGGCCAGTTTGGGGACGGCAAGATCTGGACGGTCGAGGTGTCCCAGGCGGTGCGCGTCCGGACCGGGGAACGTGGCGCCTCCGCGATCAGCTAGGAAGACTGTGTTGGTGCCGCTCCACTGTGTTGGGGGGGGGGCCCCCCCGGGGGGGCCCCACACACCCCCCGGGAGCCCCCCAACACCCCCCCCCCGCCGGGGGGTTGGGGGGGGGGGGGGGGGGGGCCAGAGCGGGGGGCCCCGGGG
>NZ_JBHVTT010000008.1:74114-181011 GCF_042884555.1 Arthrobacter sp. NPDC058127
GGTCTCGCCGGGGGGGGGGGCCGGGCGGGGGCACGGGGGCGCCCCCGCGTCCCCCTGGCAACAGTGTGGGGGGCCCCCCCCATTGTGTGGGGCCCGCCCCCGCGGGGCGCGCCACCAACACTGCCATGTTCAGCCCACATGCACCCAGGGCCTGCGTGTGATGTCCGGTTCGGCTTCGCGGAGCACTTCGCGGGTCACCGGGGCGATCTCGCCCTCGCCGAAGAAGAGGAACTTGCTCAGGTTGGCGATGGGGTTGCCTTCGGTCCAGCGGAAATAGATGTGCGGCATGAGCCCCGTGACGTCCCGGATGTGGAGGAGTACCGCGGCCAGCGTGTTGGGCACGTTGTTGCTGTGGATCTCCAGGATCTTGAAGCCGTGCCGGACCTTGCCTTCCACGAGGAGTTCCTGCTCGAAATCGGAGCTGTCATCCACGATGATCTCGATGAAGATCGCGTCGCTGTCCACCGGTAAGTGGTTGGCTTGCTGGGCATGCTGCAATTTCAACTGGTACCGGTCGGCGCTCAGTCGCTTCGGCTCGTGCGCGATGATCCGGATGGGGCCTTCCTCGTTGGAGGCCGTGAATTCAAGCGCCTTCTGGTCCATCTTGATGTGCGTAGCCCGCAATTCGAAGGACCGGCGTACCCGCGACGCGAAGCTCACCAGGACAATGCCGAGGATGAACAGGGCCGCGATCCTGATGCCGTCCGGGCGTTCCACCACATTGGCCACCGTGGTGTAGGCGAAGACGACCGCCACCGCACCGAAAGCGAGGGTCTTGCCCCTCTGCTTCTTCCGGCGTGCGGACAGGGTGACTGCGATCGACGCCGAGGTCATGAGGACCAGGACGCCGGTGGCGTAGGCGCCGCCTTGGGCTTCCACGTTTGCCTCGAAGACCAACGTGATGATGAAGCCGACGGCGGTGAAGACCAGGACCAGGGGGCGGACGGCTTTGGTCCACGCCGGGGCCATGCCGAAGCGAGGCAAATAGCGCGGCACGAGGTTCAGCAAGCCGGCCATGGCGGAGGCGCCGGCAAACCAGAGGATGGCGATGGTGCTGATGTCATAGACCGTGCCGAAGCCGTCGCCCAGGAACTGGTGCGCAAGGAATGCGAGGGCTCGACCGTCTGCTTTCCCTCCCGGCTGGAATTCAGCGGCCGGAATCAGGAACGTCGTGATGAAGCTCGAGGCCACCAGGAAGGCACTCATGATGAGTGCCGCCGTCGTAAGCAGTTTGTGGGTGCCACGGATGCGGCCCACGGGATTTTCCTCGGTGTCGCTGGGGCTGCCCTTGATCTGGGGCATGACCGCGACGCCGGTCTCGAACCCTGAGAGGCCCAGGGCAAGTTTCGGGAAGACCAGGAGCGCGATGCCCACCATAACCAAGGGGTTGCCGTGCTGCTGGTTCAGTGCTGCCCACCAATCGGTCACCACATGTGCCTCGGTCACCACGTGCGCCAAACCGACCGCGACGACGACGGCGTTCAGCACCAGATAGACGCCCACCAGCACGACGGCGACGTTGATGGCCTCCTTGAATCCCCTGAGGAACACCACGCCAAGGCCGGCGATGAGCGCCAGGGTGATGGTGATTTCCTGGCCGTGGAGCCATTCCGGGGCAAAGGGGTTTTCGATGGCGTGGGCGCTCGCGTCCGCGGCGGAGAGGGTCATGGTGATCATGAAGTCCGTGGCGGCGAATCCCAGCAAGGCGAGCACGAAGAGTTTGCCGCCCCAACGGGGGAGGAGCCGCTCGAGCATCGCGATGGAGCCTTCGCCGCGGGCGCTTTCGGAAGCCACCCGGCGGTAGACCGGCAGGGCGCCGAGCAAGGTGACGGCGACCAGGACGATCGTGGCCAACGGCGAGACGATGCCGGCCGCAAGCGCCGCAATGGCGGGCTGGTAGCCGAGGGTGGAGAAGTAGTCGACGCCGGTGAGGCACATGACCTTCCACCAGGACTGGGGAGTGTGGCCCTCGTCCGGTTTGCCGTGTGGACCCTGGCGCTTTCCCGAGGTCTCAGGCATTCCGTCGAGCAGCCATCGCTTGAATTGCCCCTGTTTGATGTCGCCCGCGGGCTTGCGCCGGTCAGAGGGTTCGGCCGGCGGCCTGGTCAGCGTTGTCACGTGGTCCTTTCGCGCAGCCTGGAAACTGCTCCAGATGGAGCGTACGGGTGTACCGGGGAGTGGATGCCCGTCTTTATGGAATCTTTACGCCGCTTGTGAGGCGGGTCACTTCTAGGAAAGACGCATTCAAGCATTTGGCATGTGAGCGGCATCACGTAGCATATAGAACGTCCTATGTTGGATGTGACCAAATACGAAAGGGCTACGCATGAATAACCCGCTACTCAGTGACAGGGTCAGGAGGCGGCCGGGATGGAACCAGGGAAGACTTGCCGTCTCCTTGGCAGCCGCCGCAGTTCTCGTGACGTCAACCGTTGTGCCCGCCTATGCCGCGTTGGACCCGTTCCCAAGTCCCAACGTTCCCTCCAACCTTCCGGGAAACTACGCCGAGCAGGTCCTCGCTTCCAACGGCGACAACGCCATCGACCCCGTGCTCGGCAAGTACTACCGGATCGTCGCTCTCGCGGATCTGGGCGACGGAGTCCTCCTGGCTTCCTACGACGGCCGTCCCGATGGGGGCGATTCACCCTCTGCCAACTCCATCGTCCAACGGCGCAGCACCGACGGCGGAAAGACGTGGGGCAGTCCCACGTTCATCGCGCGGGGACAGATGGGCTCAGCGGGCGTACAGAAATACGGGTTCAGCGACCCCAGCTACGTCGTGGACAAGGTCAATGGGACGGTGTTCAACTTCCACGTCTATTCCAAGAACCAGGGATTTGCGGGCAGCTTGCTCGGCAATGACGATTCCGACGCCAACGTGATCAGCTCGCAAGTGTCGGTCTCCACCGACCGCGGACTCACCTGGTCCACGGATCCGGCCAATCAGCCCACACTGCCTGTTCCGTCCGGCTACCCGGCGGGTTCGGCCTACGCCGGGTTCGCGGGTCCGCTGGTCACCAGTACCGTCAAGCCAAACGGCAGCACTGTCAACGGCGTCCCCAACGTTGGCGGCGTGGTCAGCATGTTCGCTTCGTCCGGCGAGGGCATCCAGCTCAAGTACGGGGCGCACGCCGGGAGGCTCATCCAGCAGTTTGCCGGAACCATTGTGCAGTCCGATGGGAGCCGCCAGATCCAGGCGTACAGCGTCTACTCCGATGACCACGGCAAGACGTGGAGCATGGGTAAGCCCACCGGAACGGGCATGGATGAGAACAAGACGGTGGAACTCTCCGACGGCCGCGTCATGTTGAACTCGCGGGACAGTACAGGCGCCAATCCGCACTTCCGCAAAGTGGCGTATTCCTCCGACGGCGGTGTCACGTACAGCACGCCGGTTGCCGAGGCCCAGCTCCCGGATCCGCGAAACAACGGCTCCATCACGAGGATGTACCCGGACGCGGCTGCAGGATCGGCGGATGCCAAGAAGCTGCTCTTCTCCAATTCGCCCACTCCCACCGCCGGCGGCGCGCGGGTGGACGGCACTGTCCGCTACTCTGCCGACGACGGCAAGACGTGGGGCTCCTCGCGCGTCTTCAAGCCCGGAAGCATGTCTTACTCCACCCTGAGCGCCCTTTCGGACGGTACTTTCGGCGTCCTGTACGAAGGTGACAACAACACCATCACCTTCGGGAAATTCGACAAGGCCTGGCTGAGCCCGGTTGCCGCCGTCGTTGTCCCTGGCGCGGCCACCGTCACGAACGGCGGCAGTGCTCAGCTCGGCGTGACCGTCACCAACAACGACAGCTCGCCGCTTCCTGCGTCGACCGTCAGCCTGGATGCCTTGCAGGATTGGACGTCGACGACGGCGCAGCTCGCCGCCCTCGATCCGGGCGCCTCGGCGACTGTCGAGCTGACTGTCACGGCGCCGTCGTACGCCAAAGCAGGTGCGGTCCCCTTGACCGCCAGGTTGAACGTCGGCGGGTCATCGATAACCGCACCCGTATCTGTGACTGTTGCGGGTGGTTCCGCCAGCAACGTGGTGGGCGCCTACATTTTCGGCGCCCGCAATGACGCCGGAAGGGACCTGGCAACCCATCCGTATGCTGTGGGCAGTGCCGTGCCCTACAAGTTCCGGGTGTACAGCGCGGGCAACATTACGGAATCCGTTGTCCCGCAGTCCGGCAACTTCCAGCCGTTCCTGCCGCCAGGCTCGGGCAACTGCCGGTTCAGCGCCCTTGGTGTGTGGGGCAACTACCTCTGCGGCACGCCGCAGCACACCGTGACGGCGGACGAAGTGGCTCAGGGATTCTTCGTTCCCAGCACCGTCTGGCAGGTAACGGGCAGTGGTGCTGCCACCCAGAACTACGCCGTTACGGGTGACGAGGTGGACCTGCTGGTCCGCAATCCCCAAGTGAACGGATCGGTGGTGCCGGCCTTCAACGATGTAGACGGGGACGGGTTTGCCGGTGCGGGAGATACGGTGACCTTCGCCTACACATTGACCAATAGCGGCAATGTGGCGTTGACCGACCTTTCGGTTGCGGTCATCGGATTGTCCAAGCCCACCCTGGCCGTGGGTGAGTCGGTCAACCTCGCATCCACCTATACGCTGACAGACGCCGATATTGCTGCCAAGCAACTCCCGGCGACGACCATCCCGGTCAGCGCGAACAATGGCGCCAAGGTCGCGTCCCTTCAGTTGGCCAGGGAAGCGGTCGCGCTGAAGGTCAAGCCTGCAAAGCCAAGCAGGGAGCCCGCCCTGGCTTCCCAGGAGTTGATCGGCACGAATCCGCCGCTGGACTTGGGGCTCGGAACGGATAAACACCGCAGCGGACAGGCTGTGACGGTCCACAACGTGGAGTATGGCCAGTGGTACTACGTCTATGTGAACAAGCGGAGCTACCGTCTGGGCTGGTTTTTCCCGACGCAGCAAAACACCCTTTCCTTCGTGCTGCCCGACGACGTGAAAACCGGAATGGACAGCCTCGTTGTGCTGGATACCGAAGGCCGTCAAGTGTCATTCGGAGACTTCCAAGTGACGCCCTTCGGGAGCAAGTAGCCCGCGAGGGGACATGAGGTGACGAGCTGGGCCGGGCGCGGGGGTGCCCGGCCTGGTCTTGTTGTGGGGGAGTTGCGGGTCTTTTGCTGGCGTAAACAAGTGATGCATATAAGACAACTTTGAGTGTATGATTGGTGTCACAGTCATACCCCATCCCGCCTATTCACAAAGGAGTGGCGCATTTTGGAAGAGCTTCGTATTGAGGCCAACGGCAACCTTGGTCCCATTGATTCGGCCCGAATCCCGCGCTATGCCGGTGCCGCCACCTATGCCCGCTTGCCCCGCTTGGACCAGGTTTCCAAGGCCGATGTCACGGTAGTCGGCGTCCCCTTCGACTCCGGTGTTTCCTACCGTCCCGGTGCCCGCTTCGGCGCCAACCATGTGCGTGAAGCCAGCCGTTTGCTGCGCCCGTACAACCCGGCCTGGGACGTCAGCCCCTTTGAGAACATCCAGGTTGCCGATGCCGGCGACATGGCCGTGAACCCGTTCAACATCAACGAGGCCATCGAGACCATCCAGCAGAACGCGCTGGATCTGACGGCCAACGGAAGCAAGCTCGTCACGCTCGGCGGCGACCACACCATCGCCCTGCCGCTGCTCCGCGCCGCCGCCGAACGCGCCGGCGAACCCGTTGCCATGCTGCACTTCGACGCCCACCTCGACACCTGGGACACCTACTTCGGCGCCGAGTACACCCACGGCACCCCGTTCCGCCGCGCGGTCGAAGAGGGCATCCTGGACACCGAGGCCATCAGCCACGTCGGTACCCGCGGCCCGCTCTACGGCAAGAAGGACCTCGACGACGACCACCGCTTCGGCTTCGGCATCGTCACCTCGGCAGACGTCTACTACCAGGGCGTCCTGGAAACCGTGGCCAAGATCCGGGACCGCATCGGCAACCGTCCCCTGTACATCTCCGTGGACATCGACGTCCTGGATCCGGCCCACGCTCCGGGTACCGGCACGCCTGAAGCCGGTGGCATCACCAGCCGCGAGCTCCTCGAAATCATCCGTGGTTTCCGTGGGATGAACCTCGTCGGCGCGGACATCGTGGAGGTCGCCCCGGCCTATGACCACGCCGAGATCACGGGCGTCGCCGCCAGCCACGTTGCCTACGAGCTCGTCACCCTCCTGGCCGACAACGCCGTCGAAGGCAACCGCCATGGCGCCCCGAACGGCTATGCCGCACAGGCCCTTGGCCAGGAATCCCGGCGCCCGGCCGGTTTCGCCGCGGCGGTCACGAAGTGACGGACCAGCGCAACGGCGGGGACCTCGTCGTCGAGACCCTTGAGGCGCTCGGTGCGAAGACGGTCTTCGGCATCCCGGGCCAGCACGCCCTGGGCCTGTTCGACGCGATGGGCCGCGGCAAGCTGCATTTCGTGTCCTCCCGCGTGGAGAACAACTCGGCTTTCGCCGCGGACGGGTATTCCCGTGCAACCGGTGAGGTCGGGGTGCTGTTCCTGTCCACCGGTCCGGGCGCATTGACGTCCCTCGCCGGATTGCAGGAAGCGTACGCGAGCGGCGTGCCGATGGTGGTCGTGGCGAGCCAGATCCCCTTGGAGGGCCTGGGGGCGCGCCGGAAGGGCATGCTTCACCAGCTCGATGACCAGAAGGCCTCGGCCGCGAACGTCACCAAGAGCCAGCGCCTCATCCAGCACGCGTCCGGGATTCCGTCGGCCATCCAGGATGCCTGGACCGAGGCCATTTCCTCCCCTCAGGGCCCGGTGTGGATCGAGATTCCGCAGAACGTGCTCCTGGACCCCATCATGGTCCCGCCGGTGGAGGACGCCCTCGCCGAAGCGGCCGACAACCCGCCGCGCGTGGAGCTGATCCGCGAAGCCGTCAAATGGCTCTCGACGGCGGAGCGTCCGGCGATCATCGCCGGAGGAGGCACGCGCCGTGGCCGGGCCGAAAAGTCGCTCTTGTCGATCGCCGAGAAACTCCGCGCCCCGGTGATCTGCACTCCCGGTGGCAACGGAGCGTTCCCGTGGACCCATGAGCTGTCCCTGCAGTCCTGGATCGAAGACCGCCACATGACGGATGTCCTCGAGGACGCCGACGTGCTGATCGTCATTGGTTCCTCCCTGGGCGAGGTTACGTCCAACTACTTCACCTTCGAGCCGCGCGGTCGCATCATCCAGATCGACGCCGAACCCCGGGTCCTGGAGTCCAACCGGCCCGGCCTGGGCATTCGCGCCGACGCGGGTCAAGCCCTTGCCGCCCTCGATTCTGCCTTGGACGATGCGCTTGCTGCGGCGGCGGCCGCGCCGGACTGGCACGGCACCACGCCCGAAGACCTCGTCAAGGAGTCCCTGGCCAAGGTCAAGGCACGGCTTGAAGAGCAGGACCTCGGCAAGGAACTGAAGTTCATGGCCGACATCCGCGAAGCCGTTCCGGCGGACATGCAGACCTTCTGGGACATGACGATCTCCGCGTACTGGGGTTGGAGCTGCTGGGATTCCCGCGAAGGCCAGTTCCACTCGGCCCAGGGCGCCGGCGGTCTCGGCTACGGCTTCCCGGCGGCCATCGGCGGTGCCGTGGGACTGGAAACCGTGGGCAAACCCAGCCGCGTGCTGGCCGTCTCCGGCGACGGATCCTCGATGTACTCGATCTCCGAGCTGGCCACCGCCAGGCAGCACAACATCCCCGTCACGTGGCTCATCGTGGACGACGGCGGCTACGGCATCCTGCGAGAGTACATGGTAGGAGCCTTCGGCAAGGCCACGGCCACCGAGCTCGCCCGCCCGGACTTCGTCAAGCTCGCCGAGGCCTTCGGCGTCCCGGCCCGCCGTGTGGCCCCGGGCGACGTGGGGGACGCGCTCCGGGAAGGCTTCGCCGCGGACGGCCCCAACGTCGTCGTGGTTGAAACCCTCCTCAAGATGTTCGGCCCCACCCACTTGGGCGACTGACACCCCAGACGCTTCCCACCCCGGCGCGAGCTGGCAGATAATGACCCTTTTGTCGAAAGATGAGGGCATTACCTGCCAGCTCGCGCTTGGTGTTTAACGCACATCACGCATCATTAGTTTCCCAAAGCAATCATTTAGGCGTATAGTTGCTTTAGGCAAACAAAAGTGAGGTGTCTTCCATGGCTGTAGCATCCAGCACAGCAACCGAACTCGTCCATCAGATTTTCGATCTCCAGCGGGTGCTGCGTTGCATCGTCACCGCGAACATCGCGAAGGATGCCGACGTCGGGTTCGCCTTGCAGGGCGTGATGCGCTTCATCGGCGAGGGGGAGTCCCGGGCCACGAAGCTTGCATCCCGGCTCGGCGTCAGTCCACCGGTCCTCAGTAGGCACATCGCCGAACTGGAGGAACTCGGTTTGGTGGTCCGGCGACCCGATCCTGCCGACGGCCGGGCACAATTGGTGGCCCTCTCCGAAGCCGGCATCGAAAAGGTCCGGAACTTCGAAGAACAGCGCAGCCTCAATTTGCGGGCCTACCTCGCGGAATGGAGCGAGGAAGATGCCCTGGAGGCAGGGCAGGTCCTGGAGAAATTGACCACATCACTCAACCACTCAGTCCGGGCAACGGCGGCCGGCTCCCACCACTTGAACCACACAGCTTAGGAGCAGCAGCAATGGCAACCCGAATACAAGAACGTTCGACGGCGGTGCCCGCGGCATCCGCGCCGATGACGCACCGCCAGATCATGGAAGCCCTGACAGGCCTCCTAGCGGCATTCTTCACCGCTATCCTGAGCAGCACCATCGTGGCCAACGCCCTGCCGACCATCATGTCCGACCTGCACGGCACGCAAACGGACTTCGCGTGGGTCATCACGGCCGCGCTGCTGGCCAACGCCGCCACGACGCCCATCTGGGGCAAGCTTGCCGACCTCTTCGACAAGAAGCTCCTGGTCCAGCTGAGCATCGTGGTCTTCGTGGCCGGCTCGGTCATGGCCGGCTTCTCCCAGAGCATTCCCTTCCTGCTGACCGCCCGCGTCATCCAGGGCATCGCGATGGGCGGCCTCACCGCCTTGGCCCAGGCCATCATCGGCACCATGATTCCGCCGCGGGACCGTGGCAAGTACTCGGGCTACATGGGCGCCGTCATGGCGGTCGGTACCGCGGGTGGCCCGCTGCTCGGCGGCTTCATCGTTGACAGCCCGCTCGGCTGGCGCTGGACGTTCTTCGTCTGCGTGCCGCTCGCCGTCATCGCGCTCATCCTGCTCCAAGTGACCCTCAAGATCCAGCACATCAAGCGCCCGGCCAAGATCGACTGGTTCGGCTCCATCCTGCTGACCTCGGGCGTGAGCCTGCTCCTGATCTGGGTTTCCTTCGCCGGCAACCCGGACTACTACGACTGGATCTCCTGGCAGTCCGCCCTCATGGTAGGCGGCGGCGTGCTTCTCCTGGCCCTGCTGGTAGTGGTCGAATCCAAGGTGGCCCAGCCCATCATCCCGCTGAAGATCATCTCCCAGCGCACCACCGCTTTGGCGATCCTGGCCTCCGTGGCCGTCGGTATCGCGATGTTCAGCTCCTCCACGTTCCTGGGCCAGTACTTCCAGGTAGCCCGCGGCGCGACGCCCACCGAGGCAGGCCTCCTGACGCTGCCCATGATTGCCGGAAACCTCTTGGGCTCCGTGGCATCCGGCCAGCTGATCAGCCGATTCGGCAAATGGAAGCGATACCTGTTGGCGGGTACCGTGTTCCTTGCCGGCGGCCTTGCCTTCACCGGCACCATCGACCACACCACTGAACTGTGGATCACGTGCTGCTACACCGCCATCTTCGGCCTGGGCCTTGGCTTGCTGATGCAGAACCTGGTCCTTGCGGTGCAGAACACCGTCCGCGCCCAGGACATCGGCACGGCCAGCGCCTCCGTGGCGTTCTTCCGCTCCGTCGGCGGCGCGATCGGGGTTTCCGTGCTCGGTGCCATCATGGCCACGCACGTCAAGGACCTTGCCACCCAAGGCCTCGCCGCTGCACACATTCCGGTGAACGGTGGCTCAAGCAATGCGAGCATGGACCTGACGGACTTGCCCGCCCCGATCCGCGACATCATGCGTGCCGCCTACGGCGATGCGACCGCCCAGATCTTCATGATCTCCGCTGTCATTGCCCTGGTCGCGTTCATCGCCGTGCTCTTCATCAAGGAGGTTCCGCTGCGGAAGACCGTCGACGCAACGCCTGCGAAGGAGCTGCTGGCAAACGCTTCCGGCGAGGCAAGCATGACACTGGACACCTCCACTCTGCCGGTTATCGAATCCGCTGAGTTTGCCCTGGCAGCCGACGACGGCGGCACCCCCTTGGGTGCCACCCGCGCCCGTGCGGCGGCCGAGAAAGAGCACGATGAGCTGGACCTTGAGTTCGCCCGCATCTTGACGCAGGAACGGCCGGACCCGGCCGCGGGCCGGCGCGAAGTCCAGGACCAGCTGGCCCGCACCCAACGGTTGCTGGCCGAGCAGCAGCTTCAGCTGAGCCAAGCACAACGCGAGCTCCAGGCGCGCGTGCACGAACAGCAAGCCACCGCCGTCGAGCAGTCGAAGATCGCCGAGGAATTGGCCGCGCTGCGCAAGGAACTCAAGCGGGAACGCCGCCGCCAGGAAAGGGCTGCCTTGCTACTCCTTGCCGGGGATGCGTCCAGGGCAGGGGAAACCGGGCGGCACGCGGGCTAGGGGGAGTCGCCTCCGCCGCCTGCGGGAGGCGGGCTAACCGCGGCCGGGCCGGGAGCCTGCGGGACGCGGGCGGGGAGCCGCTGCAGCGAGTTTGGAGGCGCTGCAGCGGCTCAGCTACGCCGCAAGGATGATATTTAGCTATCGATATTTCGCTGAGGCAACGGATTTCGTAGAGTTGAGGGACTAATACTGTCAGCGCCTGCTGCTACCTATGTATTAAGTCATTCGCACTAATTCATTCGCGCACTCTCATTAAGGATCCGTGGGCATGCTTGTCACCCTGATACGGCGCTACTCCAAGCCGTATTTGCCGCAGATACTGGCCGTCATCATCTTCCAGTTGGCCTCTACCATTGCCACCCTTTACCTTCCAAGCCTCAACGCAAAAATCATCGATGAAGGGGTATCCCGGGGGGATACCAACTACATCTGGCAAACCGGCGCGCTGATGCTCGCGGTCGCGCTCGGCCAGGTCGTCGCGGCCATCGCCGGGGTCTATTTTGGATCCCGCGTCGCCATGGCCATGGGTCGCGACTTGCGCAGGGATGTCTTCCGCAAGGTCAGCAGCTTCTCGGCCAAGGACGTCAACAGCTTCGGCGCACCCACGTTGATCACCCGTGGCACCAACGACGTCCAGCAGGTCCAGATGCTCATGCTGATGGGCCTGAATTTCATGGTTTCCACGCCCATCATGTGTGTCGGCGGCATCATCATGGCCTTGCGCGAGGACCTCAGCCTCTCGTGGCTCGTCTGGGTCTCGGTGCCCGTCCTCGTGGCCGTGGTTGGTTACCTCGTGGTCCGGCTCATGCCGCTCTTCCGTTCCATGCAGAAGAAGATCGACGCCATCAATGGTGTCCTGCGCGAGCAGATCATTGGCATCCGCGTGGTCCGGGCCTTCGTCCGTGAACCCTACGAGGCCAAGCGCTTCGGTGACGCCAACAAGGACCTCACCCTGGTTTCGGTCAAGATCGGCAACCTGTTTGTCTTGATGTTCCCGGCCATCGGAATGATCCTGCACCTTTCCACGGCGGCAGTGCTGTGGTTCGGCGGCCAAAGGGTGGACGCGGGAAACATGCAGGTGGGTTCCTTGACCGCCTTCCTGCAGTATCTCCTGCAGATCCTCATGGCCGTCATGATGGGTACCTTCATGGCCATGATGATCCCGCGCGCGTCCGTGTGTGCGGACCGCATCGGTGAGGTCCTCGACGTCGAACCCTCCATCCACGATCCGAAGGCGCCCGTAGCGCCCGCGGAAAAGAAGGGGCGCGTCGAATTCCGCGATGTCACCTTCAAATACCCCGGCGCCGAAGCTCCCGTGTTGAGCAACATTTCCTTCACCGCGGAGCCGGGCCAAACGCTCGCCATCATCGGGTCCACCGGCGCAGGCAAGACCACCTTGGTGTCCTTGCTGCCGCGCCTGTACGACGTCGCGTCCGGCGATGTGTTGCTCGACGGCGTTCCGGTCACCAGCCTGGACCGCGACGAGATCACCAGCCGAGTGGCCACCGTTCCGCAGAAGCCGTACTTGTTCTCCGGAACCATCGAACACAACCTGCGCTTCGGCAAGACCGACGCCACGGACCAGGAACTCTGGGATGCGCTGGAAACCGCGCAGGCCAAAGACTTTGTCATGGAAAAGTCCTCCGGCCTCAACCGTCGGGTGGCCCAAGGCGGAACCAACGTCTCCGGTGGCCAGAGGCAGCGTCTCTGCATCGCCAGGGCCTTGGTGACACAGCCCAAGG
Organism: Arthrobacter sp. NPDC058127; assembly: GCF_042884555.1. Classification (NCBI taxonomy): domain Bacteria; kingdom Bacillati; phylum Actinomycetota; class Actinomycetes; order Micrococcales; family Micrococcaceae; genus Arthrobacter; species Arthrobacter sp. NPDC058127. Next base: position 86,538 of record NZ_JBHVTT010000008.1, read on the forward strand.
TCTACCTCTTTGACGACTCCTTCTCGGCCTTGGATGTGGCCACGGACGCCCGCCTTCGCAGGGCGCTGAAGGAAAAGACGCAGGATGCCACGGTCATCATCGTGGCCCAGCGCGTCTCGACCATTGCGGACGCGGACCAGATCCTGGTCCTGGACAACGGCAGAATCGTTGACCGCGGCACCCATGAAGAACTCCTGGAAACGTCACCCACGTACCAGGAGATCGTCGAATCCCAGCTGAGCGCGGAGGAAGTGGCATGAGCGAACAGAATCAGCAAAAGCGCGGCTGGGCCGCGAAAGCCGAAGCAGCGAAGGCTGCGCGCGACGCTGCGGAAGCGAAGGATGCCGACGCAGCCGGTGCCGTTACAGCGGTGGACGATGACGATATCGAGGAAACCGAATACACCCCGGGCGAAGCCGACGGCGGCATGTTCGGCAACCTGCCGGCCAAGAAGGCAAAGGCCTTCGGACCGTCGGCCAAGCGGCTCCTCGGGCTGCTCAAGCCGGAGGCTGCCGGAGTCGTCTTCGTCATCGGCCTCGTGGTGGTCTCGGTCGTCCTGAACGTCATCGCCCCGAAGATCCTCGGCAGCGCCATGGACGTCATCTTCGGCGGCGTCATGGGCAAGCAATTGCCTCCCGGCGTGAGCCAGGCCGCCTTCGCCGAAGGACTCCGCCAAGCCGGCCAGAACAACTTCGCGGACATGGTCTCCAAGATGGAGCTCACCAACAGGATCAACTTCTCCAAGCTCACGTTCCTGATCTCGATCGTGCTCTTGATGTACTTCGTGGCCAACATCTTCCTTTGGGCCCAGGGCTACATCCTGAACAAGATCGTCATGAAAGTCATCAACCGGCTCCGCAACGACGTCCAGGCCAAGCTCAACCGCTTGCCCCTGAACTACTTCGACACCCGCCAGCGCGGAGACATCCTCTCCCGCGTGACCAACGACGTCGACAACGTCCAGCAAGGGCTGCAGCAGGCGTTCGCCCAGCTGGTCAGCTCGGTGCTGACGGTTTTCGGCATCACCATCATGATGTTCATCGTGTCCTGGCAGCTCGCACTCATCGCGCTGGTTGCCTTGCCGCTCTCCGGCGTCCTTGCCGGCGTGATCGGCTCGCGCAGCCAGAAGCTCTTCGCCGCCCAATGGAAGAACACCGGCTCTCTCAACGGCCAGATCGAGGAATCGTTCTCCGGCCACGAGCTGGTCAAGGTCTTCGGGCGCGACGCGGACATGCTGGAGCGCTTCGACGAACGCAACGAAGCCCTGTACAAGGCCTCGTTCGGGGCACAGTTTGTTTCCGGCATCATCTTCCCGGCCATGAACTTCGTGTCCTACCTCAGCTACGTGGGCATCGCCGTCGTCGGTGGTTTGCGTGTGGCCTCCGGGTCCATGAGCCTTGGCGACGCCACGGCGTTCATCCAGTACTCGCGTGAATTCACCCAGCCGCTCGGCCAGATCGCCGGCATGGCCAACATGCTCCAGTCCGGCGTGGCCTCTGCTGAGCGCGTTTTCGAGTTCCTGGATGCAGACGAGGAAATGCCGGAGAACGCGGCCCGTCACCTGCCCCCGCGCACGGACGGCCACGTCGAGTTCGAGAACGTGTCCTTCAGCTACGTCGCCGACAAGCCGCTCATCGAGAACCTTTCCCTCAGTGCGGAGCCCGGACACACCGTGGCGATTGTTGGACCCACAGGTGCGGGCAAGACCACCCTGGTCAACCTCGTCATGCGGTTCTACGAGCTCAATTCGGGCCGTATCACCCTGGACGGGGTGGACATCAAGGAGCTGAGCCGTTCCGAGCTTCGCTCCAAGGTTGGAATGGTGCTGCAGGACGCTTGGTTGTTCGGCGGGACCATCTACGACAACATCAAGTACGGCAACCTCGACGCCACCGAGGAGCAGATCATGGAGGCGGCCAAGGCAACCTACGTGGATCGTTTCGTACGCGCCTTGCCGGATGGGTACCAGACCATCATCGACGAGGAAGGCAACAACGTCAGCGCGGGGGAGAAGCAGCTCATCACCATCGCGCGCGCCTTCGTTTCCGATCCCTCGCTGTTGATCCTGGACGAGGCCACGAGCTCCGTTGACACCCGTACCGAGCTGTTGTTGCAGAAGGCCATGGCTGCCCTCCGCACGGATCGCACGAGCTTTGTCATCGCCCACCGTTTGTCCACCATCCGCGACGCCGACACCATCCTTGTGATGGAAAACGGCAGCATCGTGGAGCAGGGCAACCACAACCAACTGCTCGCATTGCAGGGTGCGTACTACCGCCTGTACATGTCGCAGTTTGCCGGTGAGGATGCCGAGGAAACCGTTGTGGATGACTCGACGGCGGTGCACAGCTGAGCCAGCGAATTACGGTCCACGTGCCGATGCGTTGGGGAGACATGGACGCGTACGGGCACATCAACAACGTCCAGATCGTGCGCATCCTCGAAGAGGCGCGTATCGCGGCCTTCGGTCCGCCCCGCGGTGCCGGACTCCCCGGAGTGGAACCACCGGTCTCCGTCTTCGACTCTGTTGAAGACGGGGTCATGACCCTTGTGGTGGAGCACAAGGTCCGGTACGTCCGGACCTTGGAATACCGGAACATTCCAGCAATCGTTGAGATCTGGGTCGGCGCCGTGAAGGGTGCAAGTTTTGACCTCCATTACGTCATCAAGGATCCCGTGACCGGCCAGGACTGCGTCAACGCGAGCACCCATCTGGCGTTCGTCGACGAGTCCACGGGCCGTGTCCGCAGGCTCACTCCCGAACAGAAGCAGCAGTTGGAGCCCTATCGGGCCTAGCGAAGCATGGCAGCACGCCCTGGGCATTGCCGGTGGACGTAGAGTTTCCCCATGAAACTCGAGATCGTCGCCGTCGGTGCCCAGGGCGCTGCCGTTGCCGCCGAAGAAGGCGCGGACCGGATTGAACTTTGCAGCGCTTTGGAGCTCGGGGGACTGACCCCGAGCCAAGGCCTGATGGAAGCCGCGCAGGAAGCTGCCAACGGACGGCTAGAGATCCACCCGCTGATCCGTAGCCGCCCAGGGGATTTCCTGTACTCCGACGCCGATGTGGACACCATGGACCGCGAGATCCGGTTCCTGCTAACCCAAGGAGCCCAGGGCGTAGTGATCGGAGTCCTCACGGCAGACGGTGACATCGACATCCAAGCCACGCGAAGGCTCACCGACACAGCACTGGAGGCAAACCCCAACGCCCAACTGACCTTCCACCGGGCCATCGACCAGACCCCGGACCCCGCGGTCGCCGTCGAGCAGCTCGTGGAGCTTGGATTCACCCGGGTGCTTAGCTCCGGCGGCGCCGCCACGGTGGGTGCGGGGATCGCGACCCTCGAGCGCATGGTCCAGCGGGCAGCGGGGCGGCTCGAGGTCATGGCAGGCGGCGGACTCGCCCTGGACAATATCCCGGCCCTGCACTCAGCGGGACTAAGCGCGGTCCACTTGTCAGCCAAGACCACGGTTTCCACGCGGAAGAACCGAGGTGACTCCTTCGGCACACCCGGCGAAGCAGACCCGACGGCGTACATGGTCACCAACCGGGACCTGGTGAGGGCTGCCCGCGCTGCGTCCCGCTGACCCAACTGACTAGCATTTGTTGTCGTTTTGGGCGCTGTAAACGACATTAACTGCCAGCTACTTGGGTGGGTCCCTTTACACGGCGGCGACTTGGGTCAAAGATGGGTGAAGTCTTACGATCGAAAATAGCCTCCAGGAGTCACAAAGATGCAAAACCTGAGCTTCTCCACCATCACCCTGAACATGGCGGAGTTGGGTCCCAATAGCCCGCTGCCGGTGGTCATGGCAGAGTTGGACCAGCCGTACAGAATCGGCGACGGCGTCCCGGAGGAACTACAGGCCGCGGCCCGCTACGGCCAAGTGCCGAACATGTTCCCGTACTTGATGCAGGACGGCTACTCCCGCGAGCGGACCGCCCACGACGTGCCCGCCGTCGTGCTGGAGAACAGCAAACTGCGTGCAGTTGTCCTCCCCACCTTGGGCGGCCGGCTCTGGGAGCTCTTCGACAAGGCCTCGGGAAAGCAGCTCCTTCACACCCATGAAACCCTGCAGTTCGCCAACATCGCACTGCGCAAGGCCTGGTTCGCCGGCGGGCTCGAATGGAACATCGGCACCCGCGGGCACTCGCCCACCACGTGCGATCCGCTGCACACGGCGATCGTCAAGTCCCCCGAAGGCCACGACATTCTGCGCATGTGGGAGTTCGAACGCCTCCGCGAGGTGGTCTTCCAAGTGGACATGTGGCTTCCTGAGGACTCGGACGTCCTCCTCACGGCGGTCCGGATCAGGAACCCGCATGACCACGAGGTCCCCATGTACTGGTGGAGCAACGCCGCTGTTCCCGAGACGGCGGAAACGCGCGTGATCGCGCCCGCCACGGAGGCTTTCGGGAGCGATTACACCACCGATATCGCCCGCGTCCGGCCCACGGAACACCAAGGCATGGACGCTACCTGGCTGGTCAACAGCGCGCACGCCGCGGACTTCTTCTTCGACATCCAGCCGGGGCACCGGCATTGGATCGCCGCAGTGGACCACGACGGCGATGGCCTGGCCATGCTGTCCACCAGCCTCCTGCGGGGGAAGAAATTGTTCGTGTGGGGCCAGGGCGACGGCGGGAAACGCTGGCAGGAATGGCTCAGCCCCGGTGCCGGCCCCTACGCCGAGATCCAGGCTGGGCTCGCCCAAACCCAGTTCGAGCATCTGGCCATGCCTGCCGGTGCCGAGTGGAGCTGGGTAGAGGCCTACGGCAACGCCAAGCTGGATCCCGCAACCTCCCACGGCCAGGATTGGGATGCCGCCGTGACCCACGCCAGCACCCGGCTCGAGGACCTCGTCCCGGACGCCGAGCTCAAGGTCGCCCTCGCCGAAGCCGCGCGGAACTATGCCCTGCCCCCGGACGAGATGCTGGTGCGCGGCAGCGCCTGGGGTGCTTTGGAGAGTGCCCGACGACGACACTCAGGCCGCGCGTGGCCGGACGAAATCGGGACTCCCTTCACGGATGATGCAACCCCTGACGCGATCGAGGAAACAGGCCCGTGGCACAGCCTGCTGGACGGGGCGAGTTTCCTAGGCGCCGGGAGTTTCGTGGCTGGAGCCGATTGGGAAGAACTGTTGGCAAAGGATGGCGGAGCGGAAGCGCAGTTCCACCTGGCCACGATGAAGCACGCCCGCCAGGACCTCGCCGGTGCGATCGCCGGGTATGGCGCAGCCCTGATTGCCGACGCACTCTCACCACGTTCCAGGGTCCTCGCCCTCCGTGGCCGGGCCCTTGCGCTGCTTGCCACCAACAAGACCGACGAAGGCTTGGCTGAACTTGCCGCAGCGAGCCGGCTGGAACCGTCCAACCTCCCCTTGCTGAGCGAAGCCATGACCCTCAGCATCCGGCACGGAGACCCCGCCCAAGCACTCGCCCTGGCGAGCGAGGCACCTGCCGGAATGTCCGACGTCGGACGCGTCCGCTTCCTGACGGCGCTCGCCCTCGCGGGCGTCGGCAGGGGCCCGGAGGCGGCAGCGATGCTGCGGGACGGCGTCGAAATACCGGACATCCGGGAGGGTGAGGACGGGATCGCAGCCTTGTGGCAGGAAGTGTGCCCCGGGGAGCCGGTGCCTGCCAGCTACCGCTTTGGGATGCACTGACTTCCGGGGTGCACCGGTGCGGGGCGCATGCGGCAGGAGGAAAGATGTGGGACGCATGTGGCAGAACGTGTGAGGCGGGACGGATGTGGCGGGGGTGCCGACTTTGCTTGGCCAGCATCAAGACAAACCATGTAAGTTGGCATGGTGACTCCCTCCACCAAAACCCCGCTGACCCGTGCCCCCGGTATCTCCAAGGAGATCGAAGATGCGGCGTGGTTCGTGCTGGCCCCGGGGCTGCAAGGCAAGGCCTCGGCGCTCGACGGCAGCACCCGCACTTGGACGGTGGACGCAGCCGGCGAGCTCTTGGAGCGCTTGGAACGCGGCGTCGGAGACTCCAAAGCGCCGATGATGACCAACCTGCGCCAAAACCTGGAAGGGGCCTCGCGCGAGGCCAAATTGCTCGCCGTCGAACTCCTCTTCCTGCAGTCCCTGCCGCTTGCACACGAGGTCAAATCGCTCAAGGTCAAGCGCGCCCGCGTTGCCGAAGCCGCCTCCTGGCTCGATCCCGAACTCGAGCTCCCCAAGGAGCTGTACGAAGGGATGACCGATCACGGCGTCATCCGTGACAGGACCGCGGAGTTCAACTGGACCATCTGGGACCACCTGACCTGGCTGTGCCGATTCGTGGCGCACGTGGATGGCCAATCCAACGCGAGCATCAACAAAGCCCTCAAGGACCCGCTGAAATTCCATGAACTCGCGGCGGCAACCCCTGGGGACCAGCCGGCCATCCGGCGCAGCATCGAATACTTGGCGTGGCCGAGCTACTTCGAGCCCGTGGTCGCCGACGTCGAGCGGCGCGAAATCAGGGACGCCTTCGCCTCGCTCGTTGGCGGTGCCCACGGCGAAACGGAAGCCGACATCACCGCGGATGTCCACCGCATCCGGCTTCACCTGGACGAACAGGCGGGCCAGCGCATCGATTGGTACGATCGCCAGCTCGTCAGCCAGTGGCGCAAAGTGGGAGATCCCGGCCGCCGTGCCTGGCTGCTGCGCACGCACCAGGACTCCGCCGAGCTCCTCGCCGCTTGGCGGGAAGAGGAAAAGGCGACGCTCGACGTCGAACACCTCCGCGAACTCACCGCCGGGGTGACAGCTGGAGTGGTCCAGCATGCCGTGGACGAGGACTACAAGCACCTCGGCTACGTGGAGCGGGAGGACACCAAGACCGCCGTTTTCGCGTTCCTGACCGTGATGAAGCCCGGCGACCTCGCCCTGTTCCAGAACTCCGGAGCCGTCAGGATCGGCGTGGTCCTGGGCGAGCCGGAACACAACGAGGACAACCGCCGGCTCCGCCGCAAGGTGCGTTGGTTCGATGAGACCCACCCGATTGCCGAGGCACCGCGGCACGTCCAGCGCCAGCTCTCCACGTCGGGGATCGTCGTGGACGTTACCAGGGTCATCCAGTCGCTGCAGTCCCTCCTGCCCGCCGAAGCCGAATCCGACGGCGAGGAAACCGCCGCCCCGGACACCGTCGTCGAACCCGTGATTGAAGGGTTCCACCCCCTCACGGAAGAGTTCGCGGCGTCCCTCCACATGGAGCTCGAGCCGCTCAAGGAGATTGCCGAACTCCTCGAGGAGAACCGCCAATTGGTGCTCTACGGCCCTCCGGGAACCGGAAAGACCTACCTCGCCAAGCACTTGGCTGCAGAGCTCGCGGGAGACAGCACCGATGAGCGCGTCAAGCTGGTGCAGTTCCACCCGTCCTACGCGTACGAGGACTTCTTCGAGGGGTACCGGCCGGACAAGACCGACGACGGCCAGGTGTCGTTCAAGCTCGTGGCCGGACCGCTGCGTCGGCTCGCGGAAGAAGCCGCGAAACCCGGGAACTCCAACAAGCCGTACTTCCTCATCATCGACGAGATGAACCGGGCAAACCTGGCAAAGGTTTTCGGTGAGTTGTACTTCCTGCTGGAATACCGCGACGACCGCATCTACCTTCAGTACAGCCCCAACGAACCGTTCAGCCTGCCGGACAACCTTTACATCATCGGCACCATGAACACGGCGGACCGCTCTATCGCCATGATGGATGCGGCCATCCGCCGTCGCTTCGCATTCGTGGAGTTGCATCCGAAGGTGGAACCGATCCGCGGTTCGCTCCGGCGGTTCCTCTCGGCCCGCGGCCTGGACACCCTCAACGCGGACCTTCTTGACGCCCTGAACGACTCCATCGACGATTGGGACCGGGACCTGATGATCGGTCCCTCCTACTTCATGAAGAACGCGGCCCAGAACCCCGCGGGGCTGCGCCGGATCTGGAAGTACGAACTCATGCCACTCCTGGAGGAGCACTACCACGGTCAGTTGAACCGGGCCCAGCTGGAGGAGCGCTTCGGTCTGGACCAGTTGTTGGGTCGACTTGCGGTCCGCTAAGACCGCGCCACCGCGGCCGGCCCGCGCCCCGGGCATCGGAAAGCTTGCGGTCCGGCCGTCCACGAAGGCTCCGGCTGTGCGGCACATCGTCATGGACGAGCTCTCCGGTGGCATCGTGGACAAGCTTGATCCGGAAACCGCGGCCCTCCTCAACTCGAGCGGGCTCGCGAAGGCCTCGCCCATGGGGATGGGCCTCTACCGCATCGAGCCGGTGGGCAAGGTCGGGTCCGTGCGGACGCCGACGGTCCAGTTCGAGGTACGGCCCAAGGACCGCCTTGGCTTGAACCGGCTCCTCTTCCTCCTCAGCTACGCCGGGGACCAGGGATTCCGCGAGGATTCCGTGGCCGCCGTCGAGCACAAGGACCTGTGGAGCGCCCTCGCCGAGTCCCTCGCCCAGTTGGCGGAGCGGGCACTCAGCCGCGGCCCGCTGCAGGGTTATCTCACCGTGGACGAGTCCCTCCGGACGGTCAAGGGCCGCATCCGCATCTCGGACCAGATCTCGCGCCGCCCCGGGATGCTGGTTCCGCTGGAAGTCTCCTACGACGAATTCACCGAGGACATTGCCGAGAACCGCATTCTGCGTGCCGCCCTTGAGCGGATGGGCAAGGTTCCCGGCGTGCGGCAAAACGTCCTGAGCCGCTTGCGGCAGCTCAAGGGAAAGCTCGACGCCGTCACGCGGCTCCAGTCCGGAGCGCCCCTTCCGAAGTGGCAAGCCAACCGGATGAACCTCCGCTACCATCCTGTCCTCCGCTTGGCCGAGCTCATCCTGCGGAATGCCTCTGCGGAAGCGGGCGAGGGGAAGCAGCAGACCGCCTCGTTTGTCGTGGACATGTCCACTGTGTTTGAGGAATTCGTGGGTGTGGCTTTGCGGGCGGCCATGCGGGCACATCCGGGTGAAATGCGGCTTCAATACGGCGCCACCCTCAACGAAGCTGTCCGGGATTCGGACCGGCTCACCGTGCGCCCCGACGCCGTGCATTTCCTGGGTGGCCGGCCCGTAGTGGTGTACGACTCCAAATACGCGTCGGCCACGGATTCCTGGGCCTCGCTGAACGCGGACCACTATCAACTCCTGGCCTACTGCACCGCGCTGCAAGTTCCCACGGCATGGTTGGTCTACGCGGGCAAGGGCGAGATGAAGCTGCGACGGATCCTCAACACGGATATCGACATTGTGGAGTACCCGCTGGACTTGTCGCGGCCACCGGCGGAGATCCTTGCCGCCGTCACGGACCTGGCCCAGCAGTCCTGGGGAGAAGTGGTGCGCCAGGCCCGACTATGAGGTGCTGGTTCTAGTTCCGTCCGGGCGGCAGGCGGACTAGCCTGAGAGAGCAAGTCACTGCAGATGGAGGCATCATGCACGGCAAGAAAAAGAAGAAGTCCTGGAAGGACATGACCCCTGGGCAACGGGTAGGCGTGCTTGTGGTGGGTGCGGGACAGATGGCGTTGCTCATCGCGGCACAACGCAGCATTTCCAAGACACCTGCGGCCCAAATCAGGGGAAACAAAGCTGTATGGCGGGCCGCGAGCTTCATCAATTTCTTCGGGCCGCTGAGCTACTTCCTGTTCGGCCGCCGTCGAGGAACTGCGTAAGCTGATTCTCCAAAGCCGAACGGTCCCGCAGTTCGCATTCCCACACGGTGAGAACCTCCCATCCTGAGGCTCTCAGCAGTTCGCGCTGTCCGGCGTCGCGCTCCCGGGTCCGGTTGCGCTTGGCTGCCCAGAAATCGGCGTTGCCCGTCGGCGCGTGCTGGCCGGCCTTGCAATCGTGGAAGTGCCAGAAGCATCCGTTCACGAAAATCACCTTGCGACGGCCGGCAAACACGAGATCCGGGCTGCCGGGCAACTTCCCGCCCGAGGCCCGGCCATGGAGCCGGTACCGGTAACCCTTGGCATGCAGGAGCCGACGGACCAAGAGCTCGGGCTTGGTGTTCTTGCCCCGGATCTTGGACATGTTCAGGCTGCGTTGCTCAGGCGTCAGCAGGTCGCGGCTCTCGCCCATATCCTCAGTCTACGCAGCGCACCCTGCAACGCTCGCTCAGGTATGTGGGCACTTCCTCGGACGCTCGCTCACGTACGGTGCCCAAGACCAGAACGCTCGCTCACGTATCGGAACGTTTGGCGTGACGCTCGCTCACATGATGTGAGCGAGGGTTGGCCTGGGGGCGGCTTGTTTGTGAGCGAGCGTTGGGTGGAAATGGCCCATAGGTGAGCGAGGGTCGGTGGGGGTCAGGCCGGGACACGGAACGTGAAGGTTGTTCCTTCGCCGGGGACACTCTCAAGGCCAATGGTCCCGCCGTGGGCGTCGACGATTGCCTTGCAGATGGAAAGTCCCAAGCCGACGCCGTGAATGGCCGTATTGCGCACGTTTCCGGCCCTGAAATACCGGGTAAAGGCATCGGCTTGGTCCTGCTTGTCCATTCCCATGCCGGTGTCTTTGACGTGGCACACCAGCCCATTTTCCTCCTGCCGCAGCGTGACGCGCACGTCGCCGCCGTCGGGGGAGTATTTGATGGCGTTGGAGATGAGGTTGTCCAGCACCTGGGAGATCCGGTTGGCATCCACGTGAGCCTCCAGGCGTTCCGGGGCGTCGACCTGAAGCCGCACCCCGCCGTCGTTAGCTTTCGGCCCGGCCGACGCAACGCTTGACTTGACCAGTTCGGATACGTCCACCGCGTGTGGCTGGACGATCATGCGGCCGGAACGGACCGCCAACAAGTCGGAGACGAGGGAGAGGAGCCGGTCAGCGTTTCGTTGCACAATCTGAAGCTGCTCCACCACCCAGCCCGGGAGGTTTTCGGCCTCCTCCAGCACAAGGTCCACGTACCCTGTGATGGACGTCAGCGGGGTACGGAACTCATGGGAAACGTTCGAGACGAAGTCGTCCTTCGCGGCAAGCGCGTCCACCAGCGCCGTGACGTCGCCGAAAACGACCACTGAACCTAGGTAGTTGCCGTCGCAGTCCTTCATGGACCGCGCGCTGGTGGTGAAGGCACGCTGCTCCCTGCCCGTCCCAACCCAGACGAGGTAGTCCGTGAACTCCTGCCTCAACGCTGCACGACGCATCGGCCGGCGATCCGCGTCCGTCGGGGTCACACGGTCGGCGTCGAAAACCAAGACATCTGGCTCGCCGTGGCGATCGGTGTCCCCGGAATCCTCGAGCACCTGGTTCTCCCGCTGCTTGCGGTTCGCCATCATTTCGCGGCCATCGGCGTCAATGGCGACGACGCCAAGGTGGACGGTTTCAAGAACTGTGTTGAGCAATCGTTCCTTCTCCCGGCTGTCCGCCAAGGCGCGGAGCAGTGCGGCGTCCCTTTCCTCAAGGCGCTTCTGCTGGGCGACCATGCTCTGGGTCATCACGCCGATGGAAACGCCGATACCGAGCATCATGATGGGCAGCAGCAATCCCCGCAGCAGATCCTGCGGCGTGTGCGTTCCATGGATGAATTGCGGCGTCCAAATCATGGCGAGTGGCCCCAGGAACGAGACAACCAGGGCCGAGCGTAGATACAACCCCGAGGCGCAGAGCCAGATGACGGGAAAGACAGTCAGGAGGCTGATTCCGATGGGGCTGTCTTGTCCCCCCTCACGCCCTAGCCCGATGGACACCATGTCAAGGAGCGGGACGGTCAGGAATGTTGGAAAGGGGAGTCTGTCCCACGGGACTACCTGGCAGAGGACCCACGCTGCAGCTTGGGTAGCCAGGAAGACGACGAAGAGGGGATTGCCGAGGGTTGCGGGGAAGTAGAGGCCAACCAAGACCGCAGTGAGGCACACCGTCACGGTCAGCGGCAATTGGCTGAGTGCAACGCGATCCTTGAGTGAGTACTCATGGAAGGCGTGCTGAAAAAACATCACCCGGCCGCTTTGGGCGTCCCATTCAAACGGACGTTTCATCAGGCCAAAATTCGCATTTGTTCAAGGTCGCGTCGCATGCCAGAAAGGATACCGGCAGCCCGATATACTTCCATTCGTAGCGGGCTGGGAGGGCTGCAAATGACTGAATTACGGGTTGGGCTCGTCATAGAAGACGATCACGACATCCGGGAATTGGTCCGCGTTGTCCTCAGCCAGGCCGGCTTCGAGGTTCACGTGGCGACTAGCGGGGCGGCCGGCATCCGGGCAGCTCGTGATCTAAACCCACATGTCATCACCTTGGACTTGGGCTTGCCGGATATTGATGGCTTCGAGGTGGCACGCCAGGTCCGGAACTTTTCCGATGCATATATCGTCATGTTGACGGCCAAGGCCGACGAGCTGGATACCCTGCTCGGCTTGGAATCCGGCGCTGATGACTATTTGACCAAGCCGTTCCGGCCCCGCGAGCTTCGCGCCAGGGTGGCCGCCATGATGCGTCGCCCGCGCTCAAGGCCAGCGACAGGGCATATGGCTTCGTCTTCCCAACGGACCTTCCGGCACAACGGGCTGGTATTCAGTTACGCGACGCGGACCGTTTCCATCGACGGCCAGGACGTACGGCTGACCCCAACCGAGTTCGATCTGCTGCACTCTTTGCTTGAGGCCGGCCGCACCGTCTTGAGCAAAGCGGACCTTGTGCGCCGCCTCCGGAACGAACCCTACGACGTCGGGACCTACACGAGCGACGCCGACGAACGGTCCGTCGAGGTCCACATCGGCAATCTTCGCCGCAAGCTCGGCGACGACGCGCAGAACCCGCGCTGGCTGCAAACAGTGCGCGGCGTCGGCTATCGGCTGGCCCCGGCAAAAACATGAATTTCTCGCGTGGCGGGCCGGGGTCACGGTCTCCGGGTCACGCCCCAAAGTACGGACTGAGGTCTGTGGCGGACATTTGCTCACATGATGTGAGCGAGCGTCCGGCCAAAAGTCGCCATATGTGAGCGAGCGTTCGGCCAAAAGTGGCTAGATGTGAGCGGGCGTCCGGCCAAAAGTCGCTATATGTGAGCGAGCGTCCGGCCAAAAGTCGCCATATGTGAGCGGGCGTCCGGGGTTTGGGTCAGCGGCCGACCACCACTGTCCGCGGCGCTTGGAAGGACAGCAGGCGGAGCCACTCGGGTTTCGGCTCTGCCGAACGGATGCCTTGCAGTGCTGCCGCGGTTTCCTGCACGACGACGGCGGCCTCCAGTTCCGCGAGCTTCGCACCAAGGCAACGGTGAATCCCTGAGCCGAACGCCAGCCCGTAGGCCGTAGGACCCTGCCCGGATGACTCGTGGTTCCCCGTGAGTTCGAGGAGGATTTCGGCGCCCGCCGGGATGCGCTCGCCGTCGAGCACGGTGTCCTGGGCGGCAATGCGGCGCCAGGTGGGGACCGAAGACTCAGTCGCGAGGACGTGCCGGATGAGATCCCGGGCCGTGGTGCCGGAGGCAGCGTCCTTCCAGGCAAAGCCTACTGATCCCTCGGCGAGCCGGAAGAACGCCGTGCTGATGAGCTGGGTGGTGGTTTCCTGCCCCGCGATGAGCAGGAAGTAGCCGAGGGAACAGATCTCGGGAGTGCTGAGACCGTGTTCCGCCAAGGACCTGAAGAGATTCCGCCCGGGCGAGGCCACGGCTTCGAGGACGAGTTCCCGCAGCCAGCCGTAGAACTCGGCCGCGCTGTGGGCTAGTTCCAATTGCCGCTCGGGATCCGGCCAGCCCCAGAAGAGCTCGAGGGAGTCCAGGCTCCAGGCTTTGAGCTCCGGAAGGTCGCGCACCGGAAGCCCCAGAAGCTCCAACATCACGATCGCCGGCGGGTAAGCGGCGACGGCCTGCACGAGGTCCACCTGCCCGACTGTTTCCAGCAGCCCAACAGCAGCGGCAGCAGCATCCCGTGCGATCCCGCGGATCCGCGGCTCAAAGGCCCCTACCGTGGCAGGCGTGAAGTACCCGGCCACCACCTTCCGGATGCCCGCATGGGAAGCCGTATCGTTGCTGGCCAGCACCGGCGGCAGCGCGAAGCGCGCCCGCTGCAGCACGCGCAAGGACTGTCCGGACAACGGCGTCACGGCGATCAGCGCATTCGCCGGACTGAAGTTCTCCGGCCGGTGCAGCACCTCCCGCACAGCCGCAGGCTCCCGCAGCACCATATATGGGCACGTCTGGGCGCTGGCAAAAGCCGCGTTCATGACCAGACCCCGTCCAAGCAGTCCAAACCGTCCAAGCAGTCCAAACCGCTCAACCAGTGCACACTCGCCGCCCTGAACGTCACCGGTGGGAGATCCGCGGCGCGCTCAGGCAACACCCCAAGGAGCGGCCGCAATGCACCGAGGGTCGCCCGATTGCCGTGTTCCAGTACGCCCGGGTTGTCCGGCCAGGTTCCCAGGACCACGCCATGGATGGCCAGGTCCCGGCGTTCCAAGGCCTCGAGCGTCAGCGCCGTGTGGTTCAGGGTTCCCAACGCGGGGCGGGCAACCACCACAAAAGTCGCGTCGTTCCCAAGGTGACTTCCCAGATCTGCCAGCGTTCCGCCGTCGGGGTCCAACTCCACGAGGAGGCCGCCGGAACCCTCCACAAGGACATGGTTATGCGTGCTGGCCAGTTCGCGGACGCGCGCGGCATGTGCCGACAGCGGGGGCAGCGTGACTCCGTCCAGCGCCGCTGCGGGCACAGGGGCGAGGGGTTCTCGGAGCACGACGCCGGCCTCGGACGTGAGCGGTCCGGCCAGGCGGGTGATTTCGGCACAGTCGGAGTCGCCCGCCCCGGCGCCGCTCTGGCACGGTTTGTACACGGCCACCGAGCGGCCGTCCGCTTGCAGTGCGGACGCAAGCGCCGCCGTCGTGACGGTCTTGCCGACGCTGGTGTCCGTTCCGGTGACCAGCACGATGTGTGGCAGTTTCATGGCGTTTCCTCCAGGATGCGTCGCAACGTTGCGCACGCGTAGTCGATGTCGTCGGGCGTGAGGGTGGCGCGGGCCGTCAGCCGGAGGCGCGAGACGCCGTCGGGAACCGATGGCGGCCGGAAGCAGCCGACGCGGACACCCGCCACGTGTGCCGCCTGGCTCGCCGCAAGCGCGGCAGCGGCGGACGGCATGGGAACGGATTGCACGGCACCGGCCGTCTGAATCGGCGCGCCAACGGCCCCGACGGCGGCGCCCGGCCGCTGTAGTGTTGGCGCGGGTAGCGCAGGCGCCAGTCCCGCCGTGAGGCTGGCGGCGTTCCGGTGGACGGCCGCGGCGCGCCACGGTTCCGTCCGGATGATCCCGACGGCGGCCAGCGCGGCAGCAGCCGACGACGGCGCGAGCCCGGTGTCGTAGATGAAGCTGCGGGCCCGGTTGACGAGGTGTTCGCGGAGCAGGGCACTGCCAAGGACGGCACCGCCTTGGCTCCCGAGCGACTTGGAAAGCGTCACGGTCAACACCACGTTCGGGTGGCCTGAGAGATCCGTTCCGGCAACCGAACCGTGACCTTCAAACGCGCCGCGGCCGGCAACGCCGAGGCTGTGGGCTTCGTCCACGAGGAGCATCGCGTCGTGCTGTTCGGCCAGTGCCAGCAGCCGGGGGAGCGGGGCGGCGTCGCCGAAGACGCTGTAGATGGACTCCACCGCGATCAGGGCCCGAGGTTCCGTGCGCCTGCGCAAGTGGTGCTCGGTTGCGCCGAGATCGTTGTGCGGGACCGTTTCCACCCTCGAACGGCTCAAGCGGAAACCGTCAATCAGCGAAGCATGGCAATGTTCGTCGGCCACAATGAGGGTCCCGGGGCCGCCGAGCGCGGTAGTGACGCCCAGATTCGCCAAGTACCCGGAGGAGAAGACCAGCGCCGATTCCATGCCCGTGAGGTTCGCGAGCTCGGACTCGAGTTCCAGGTGTAGCGCCGTGGTACCGGCAACCAGCCGCGAGGACGTGGCACCGGTTCCCCAACGGCCGATCGCCTCCCGGGCAGCCTCTGCCAGCCTCGGGTCCGTCGCGAGGCCAAGATAGTCGTTGCTCGCCAGATCCACCCCGGAGTCCCCGCCGAGGCGCGTCATGGGCGTGCGGACGAGGCCCCGGCGCTCGCGGACCTCGGCTTGCTGTTCCAACCACGCGGTCATGGACCTGCTCATGGGCCGTGCACATCGGCCACGGCCGCCACCATGCCTTCGGCCATCCGCCGGACCTCCTCGGCGGTGCTGATGTATGGCGGCATCGCGTAAACAAGGTTCCGGAACGGCCGTAGCCAGACTCCGTGCCCGACGGCGGCACTCGCCACTGCGGCGACGTCGACTTCCGTGTCCAACTCGATGACGCCGACGGCGCCGATCGTGCGGACCTCCTTGACGGCGTCGAGCGCGCTGGCGGCATCGAGGCCGGCCGCCAGGCCCGAGCCGATCCGGGCCACATCGCGGCGCCAGGTGCCGTCGTCGAGGATTCCCAGGCTCGCGTTGGCCACTGAACACGCGAGCGGATTGCCCATGAACGTCGGGCCGTGCAGTAAGGCACCCGCAGCGCCGCTCGAGACCCGGGCGGCCACCTCGCCCGTGCAGAGCATCGCGGCGAGCGTGAGGTAACCGCCCGTGAGGGCTTTGCCGACGCACATGATGTCCGGAACCACCCCGGCATGCCCCGCGGCGAACAGCTCGCCCGTGCGGCCGAAACCAGTGGCGATCTCGTCGAGGATCAGGAGGATCCCGTGCCGATCGGCGATGTCGCGGAGGATGCGCAGGCATTCGGCGGCGTAGACGAACATGCCGCCGGCGCCTTGAAGCACGGGTTCCACGATGATCGCGGCCAATTCGTTGGCGTGCTCTTGGGCGAGAGCTTCGGCTTGCGCCTGCCATTCCGCGATTTCCTCGGGTGGCGCGCCCGCGGCGGGCGGCCGCTGGGCGAACACATTGGCGGCGAGCAACCCGGGGAACGCCGAATGCATGCCGTCCACGGGGTCGCAGACTCCCATCGCCGCGAAGGTGTCGCCGTGGTAACCGCCGCGGATGCTGAGGAAGCGTTGCCTCTTGGGGAATCCCGAAGCGGTCTGGAACTGCACCGCGAGCTTGAGCGCCACCTCAACGGACACCGATCCCGAATCTGCCAGGAAAACCCGCTCCAACCGCGGCCGATCAGCCGCGGAAGGCGCCATGGCAACCAGCCGTTCGGCCAGTTCCACGGCAGGTTCATGGGTGAGGCCGCCGAACATCACATGGCTGAAGGTGTCTAGTTGGCGCTTCGCCGCGGCATCCAGGACGGGATTCCGGTACCCGTGGATGACCGACCACCAGGAGGACATGGCATCGAGCACCTCATGCTGACCGCCGGTTTCGTCGCGGAGCCGCAGCGTCACGCCGTCGGCGTCTTCGACTTCCCACAATGGCAGCGTCCCCGACGCCGGAGCATACGGATGCCAGAGGCTCGCCCTATCTCGCTGGATGACGCTCATGGCGTGACCCGGCCGTGGCGCGAGCATTCAGCGGTCCAACCGAGCGGTGTGACCTGGACTTTCATGCGGCGCCGGCATTGGGCGCAATAGCGGGGAGGTTCCATCGCGAGGCGCTGCTGGCAGCCCTGGTGAGCGTCCGACGTCGGGCGCTCGCCTTGCGCTACCGGCTCGCCTTGCGCGTCTTGCGTGGCGGGACCGCCGCAGTGCCCGCAGAAGCTCGGTGTGTCGGTGTTTGGAACAGTGGCGTTCACAGCGACTTCTGGAGTTCCTTGATGGGCATGTTCAGCTCGACGAGGAGGTTGAGGTCGGCGTCGGCGGGTCGGCCGAGTGTGGTGAGGTAGTTGCCGACGATCACGGCGTTGATGCCGCCCATGAGGCCTTCGCGCGTGCCGAGGTCGCCCAAGGTCAGTTCCCGTCCGCCGGCGTAACGAAGGACGGTCCTCGGCATGGCGAGGCGGAACGCCGCGATCGCGCGGAGGGCGTCTTTGCCGTCCATGATTCCCTGGTTTTCGAGGGGCGTCCCGGGGCGCGGATTGAGGAAGTTCAGTGGGACTTCGTGGGGTTCGAGGGCTGCGAGCTGGCTCGCGAGTTCGGCGCGCTGGGCGTTGGTCTCGCCCATGCCGATCAGGGCTCCGCAGCAAAGTTCCATGCCGGCTGCCTTGACCATGTTGCAGGTCTCGAGGCGTTCCTCGTAGGTGTGGGTGGTGACCACTTCGGGGAAATAGCTGCGCGCGGTTTCGAGGTTGTGGTTGTAGCGGTGGACGCCCCATTCGGCGAGCTGGTCCACTTGGCGCTGGGTGAGCATGCCCAGTGAACAGGCGATGTTGATGTCCACTTCCGCGTTGATCCGGTCGATCGCGAACTTGATCTGGTTCATGAGCTTGATATCCGGGCCTCGGACGGCTGCGACGATGCAGAACTCCGTGGCCCCGGTGGCAGCGGTTTCCTTGGCGGCCTTCACGAGCTCGGGGATGTCGAGCCAGACGCCGCGGACCGGACTGTCAAACAGGCCCGATTGGCTGCAGAAGTGGCAGTCTTCCGGACATCCTCCGGTCTTGATCGAGATGATTCCCTCAACTTCCACGTCCTCGCCGCAATGCTCCAAGCGGACTTCGTGGGCTAGCTGAAGGGCTTCGGGAATGGCCTCGTCCGGGAGCTCCAGGATCTCGAGCAGTTGGGATTCGCTGAGGCCTTCGCCTTTCGCGAGGACTTGCTCGCGGGCTGTTTCCAGAATCGGAAACGCGGATGTACGCCTTGGGTTTGGCTGGGTGGTCATGATGCTCCTCGGCCGTTACTTGCGGGGGATGGTGCGTTCCTTCATGACGGTAGTGGGACTGTGGGGCGGCGATTTTGTTGGACGTCCACAAACCCGGGGCTGCAATCTTGGCGGCCGACTCGCTGGATAAGTTACAGCGCGGAAACATCGTGGTGACTCCGTGGTTCCATCCCGTCGATAGCGTCAAGGCCATGTTCAGAGGGGAAACATGTCCAGACGAAGAAAGTTGCGGGGATGACTGACGATTCGAAGACAACGCAAGTGCTTGAACCCCCGATGGCGGGTGGCTCCCCGGTGGGGGTCGCCGTCGTCGAACCTTCCGAGGCGCTAGGCTCGGGGAGCCGCGCGGCGGGCAATACCGATGCGATGAGCGCGGCGAAGGAGAGCCTGGAGGACTACACCCTCAGGTTCGCGCCACGGTCCTACCGGAAGTGGGGTGCGGGCGTCGTGGCGACGAGTGCGCTCGGTGGGATCGCCTATTTGGCTGATTTCTCGATCGGCGCGAACATCGGTATTTCGTACGGCACCGTGAACGCTATTTTGGGAATTGTGGTGGCGGCGGTGGTTATTTTCGCCACGGGATTTCCCTTGGCCTACTACGCCGCCCGGTACAACATTGACCTCGACCTCATCACGAGGGGCTCCGGATTCGGCTATTACGGCTCGGTGGTCACCAACGTTATTTTCGCGACGTTCACGTTCATCTTCTTCGCGCTCGAGGGTTCCATCATGGCGCAAGGCCTGGAACTTGGCTTGGGCATCCCGCAATGGCTCGGTTACGCGGCGTCCACGCTTATTGTCATTCCCTTGGTGATTTACGGGATGAAAGCCTTGTCCAAATTGCAGGTGTGGACCACTCCGTTGTGGCTGCTGCTCATGGTGGTCCCGGTGGGGTATTTGGTGATTTCGCACCCGGAGAGCATCGGGGACTTCTTCGCGTATACCGGCAAATCCGGCGCTGAAGGCACCAGCCTGGCCTCCGTGATGCTGGCCGCGGGTGTTTGCCTGTCACTCATGGCGCAGATCGCGGAACAGATTGATTACCTGCGCTTCATGCCACCCAAGACCGCCGAAAACAGCGGTGCCTGGTGGCGTGCCGTGATCCTGGCCGGTCCGGGCTGGGTGATCTTCGGCGCGATCAAGCAGATCGTGGGTATGTTCATTGCCATCTACCTGATTGCGACCCTGGATCCAGCCGCGTCCGTCCACGCAAACGAGCCCGTGCACCAATTCCTTGGCGTGTACCAGGAAATGATGCCGGCCTGGCTGGCGATGACCTTGGCCGTGGTTCTCGTGGTCATTTCCCAGATCAAGATCAACGTGACCAACGCCTACTCGGGCTCGCTCGCGTGGACCAACAGCTTCACGCGTATCACCAAGAGCTACCCGGGCCGGATGGTGTTTGTGGTGGTGAACCTGGTGATTGCGCTGGTGCTGATGGAAGCCAACATGTTCGAATTCCTGAACACCATTCTTGGTTTCTACGCGAATTGCGCCATGGCATGGGTTGTTACCGTCGCGTCCGATATCGCCATCAACAAATACTTGCTCAAGATTTCGCCCAAGGTTCCCGAGTTCCGCCGCGGCATGCTTTACGCCGTCAACCCGGTGGGCTTTATCTCGATGCTGGTTTCGGCCGTCGTCTCGATTGCCGTGTTCTTCGGCGCTTTCGGCTCCGCTGTCCAGCCATACTCGCCGATCTTCGCTGTTGGGCTGGCGCTTGTGCTGACGCCTGCACTGGCTGTGTTGACCCGCGGGAAGTACTACCTGCGCCGCTCCGACGACGGAATCGATCTACCGATGTTCGACGCCGACGGCAACCCGAGCGACGCCAAGCTTTTGTGCCACGTGACGGGCCTGGAGTTCGAGCGTCCGGACATGGTCCGCTCGGCCCAGGACGGGCCCGACGGCGAGCCGCAGTTCATCTCGTCGCTCGCCTTGTCGACGGATAAGTCGGGGGAGTTGGTACTGCCGGCTCAAAATTAGGCGGGAGTTCGACAGGTTCCATAGGCCTCGACGACGGATGGGCGGCCTGGCCGCGGTCCCGTCGTCGAGGCCTTTGGCTTGTCTTTGTTGTGTCTGTTGTGTTGCGCCGCGCTGGTGAAGCGATGTCGTGTAATGAGCCGGAGCCTGTGGATAACTTTCCCGCCACGATGGGCAATTGAGTTACCCTTTTGGGAAACGTTTAGTCTTGAAAACTATTTGGGGATAGCAAACCATGACTCCACGCACCTCGATTTCCGCTCGCTCTTTCATCATTGGCAGCCTCGCAACGGCGTTGACGCTGACCGCTTGCGGGAACAACACCCAGCCGCAGTCTGCGTCACCTACGGTTTCCGCTTCAGCCAGTGCCACGGCTACGCCCTCTCCGACCTCGACGGCTGCCTACAAACCAGCGGATGCCAAGGGGAAAGCGGAGAACGTGCCCATTCCGGTGCTGCCGGAGGCCGCGAAGGCGAACACGAAGGAGGGCGTGGAGGCGTTTGCAGCCCATTGGTTTCAGGTAATGGGTTATGCGTATCAGACCGGCGACATTGGGCCGCTTACAAAGATCACTGGAGCAAACTGTGAGATGTGTGAAGGGGTCAAGAGAGCCGTTCCGAAGGCCTATACCAGCGATCGCTGGATTAGCGGTGGCATCTTTTCAACGCCGTCGGTTTCGTCTACCTTCAAGCCGCAACCCGATCAGAGCATTCCGGTAGTTGTTCAAGTAATCCAGAGCAAGATCTACTACTGGAGCCCGGACGGCACTGAATATCGGAAACCGACTGAGGCGACGAACACGGGCAACGTTGCATTCTTACGATTTGTCGATGGTGTTTGGAGGCTCGACGCAGTGAATCCCTTGCAATGAGCCGGGGAAGCTGGCTCCGAGTCAGCCTAGGTTCGATATGGCTTTTTCTCTTGGTCAGCGTTGGTGAGCAGCCAGCTGGCGCCGTAGCTGATAGTGAAGAGATTGGCTGGACCAACCTCGGCGTAAAACCGATTGTGTACGTCCGTGACCCGGAAACGGGGGATCTTGTGCCGTCCCCACCAAACTATGTCAGCGACGACCCCAACCAATACAAGGCAGACCTCCAATGCCAGGTTGATCAGGATTCGCTGGCGAAGAAGTGCCTACCTGGTCAGTTGCAATGTCCGCCTCGTGAGGCTGGCGGAAAACCAGGCACGGCGGTCATTTGGAAAGTCGCTCCGAAGTCGGTTTCGAACCCGGTGTGGACTGACTGGACTCCCAACGGAAGTGGCCCGTCGTGCCTCTACGACGAAAAGCCAGAGGATCTCTTGCCGAAAATTGCTGCAAGGATTGAGAGCGACTTCCGCAACCTTCCGATCAAACCGGCGGAGCTGAGGGCCCAGCCAAGCCCGCACACGCTCAAGGGCGCTGAAACAAACATCTTCGCGGACGCCGTTGAGCAGCAATTCGATGTGACGATCCTTGGCCAGCGAGTCCACATAGTCGCAACTCCAGTCGAGTACACCTATGCGTATGGGGACGGCAACAGTCTCGGGCCAACCCCCTTTGCTGGCGGGCCGATCCCAGAGGAACAATGGGGCCAAAAGACGAGAACGAGCCATGTGTATCAACAGACCGGTGACTTTCAGTTGTCCGTGACCACCACCTTCCGCGGCACCTACTCCGTGAACGGCGGCCCGAACATGCCGATTCCGGGCACAGGACAGTTTGCATCGCCGCCACAGAGGGTGAGCGTGTGGAGGTCGATCACGCGCAACTACGCCGACAACTGCATCGTGAATCCGCGGGGCGAGGGTTGCCCAGGCGTCCCCTAAAATGAAGCGCCTACGTCCGAAGTTCCCTGTCGATCCTGTCCATTCGTGCCCGCACCAGCTGGAACCGTGAATCGTCGGGAGCCATGAGACTCGCCAAGGTCATCGCGGCTTCGGAATCGTCCGAGCCCATGTCCGTGGAACACCAACGGCTGATCAGTTCAGCATCACCGCTTGCCCGAACCGACGCGGCGACAGCCTGGTCCAGCTCGTCGCGCATCAGCTCTATGGCCAGGGTTACCGAACGGTTCAGGATGCGCCCTGAATACGCGGCCACGGCATCGTGCACCCGTCCGGCCCGCAAATGCTCGGCGACTAGTCCGGCGTCGGTCACTACTGTCACGCCCGGAGCAAAACGGTACGGATTCGCCTCCACCACATTTCCGAGCAACGCACGGATCCGGTGCATCTCCGTCCGGATGGCCGTGGCGGCACCATCTTCGCCATGCAGTTGATACGCGAGCTCATCGGCGCTCCACCCCTGTGTCCTGGAGGCAAGCAACGCGAGGATCTCCGCCCGGCGCAGCGTCACCGGAAGCCGGCCGCCGCCGTCGAGCTCTGCCGTCGGCTTGTCGCCGAGCAGCCCCAAAAATAGCGTCGAAGCTATGCCGGGACGAAAGTGCCCGACGGCGGCGCGCTGACTCGGGTCCGCCGTCGCGCCTTCCGACCGTAGGAGCTCCTCCGCGAGCCGGACGCCGCAACGCACCATCCGCAGGCTATCCGGCGTCACCGAATCGATGGGCCCCGACACATCCAGGATCCCGACAATGTCCCCGGTGAAGGGGTCGCGGATGGGCGCTGCGGTGCATGCCCAATCGTGGTGGGTCCGGACGAGGTGCTCGGCGGAGAAGAGCTGGGCGGCGTTCCCCGAGATGAGGGCCTCGCTGATGGCGTTGGTGCCGACTCCAGCCTCGGACCAATCGGCACCCTCCACGAATTCGAGGGAGTCGGCCTGCCGCAGCGCGGAACCGCTGCCGATTCTCCAGAGCACCTCGCCATAGTGGTCGGTGACGATCAGCAGGTGGCGGCCCGCGGCGGACTCATCGGCAAGCAACTGCGAGAGCGCCGGAACCACGCTGGCCAGGCGGTGTCCTTTCCCGAGGGAACGGGCTTCGGCGACTTCATGACGGTGGGCCGGGCTGTGCCGATCGGGGTTGATGCCAAGCGCGATGGACCGCTGCCAGGACTCCACGAGGGACGTTGGCAATAACGGATGAGGGGCGCCGGACAAGGCAGCCTCGTGGGCCATGCGGAGCGTCTTGGCGTATTCCAACGGCGAAGAGAAGCGCAGTCCCGGATCTGGGATCAGCGCGCTCGGGCCGTGACGCATGCGCAAACTCCCAACTCGCCATTGAATCGCTGGATCGACGGCCCAAACCCGCGTGGGAACAAGGAGAGGAGCCCGTGTCACCCGATTGTAACCCCCTGCGGCATCTACTTGTGATGCGAGTCACTCACCGGACAGTTGCCACGGAACCGGGAATTGGCTCATCGTCAGCGATGGAAAGAGGAGAAATGCCTGAGACCGCAAACGGCATGGCCGAGGCTTGGCTGGCGCAGTTCGATGAGGCGCTGCGCAGCAACAACACCGAGGCTGCACTGGAACTGTTCGAAGACGAATCGTATTGGCGCGACTTCGTTTCCTTCACATGGAACTTGAAGACCCTCGAGGGCAAGTCCGAGATCAAGCGGATGCTGGACGCCACGCTCCCGAACGTGCAGCCAAGCAACTGGAAACTCGCCGAAGATGCTACGGGCGATGCGGCGAACACCGAGGCCTGGATCGACTTTGAAACTGCGCAGGCTCGTGGCCACGCACACCTTCGGCTGCGCAACGGCAAGTGCTGGACCCTGCTCACCACGATGCAGGAACTCAAGGGTTTCGAGGAAAAGAAGGGCCCTAACCGGGAGCAAGGAGTGGCCCACCACATCAGCAAGGGCCGCAAATCCTGGCTCGAACTCAAGGAAGAGCAAGAAGCCAAGCTTGGCTACGAGGAGCAGCCCAACACTGTCATCATTGGCGGCGGCCAGGGCGGGATCGGGCTCGGAGCGCGGCTGCGCAGGCTCGGAGTCTCCACCATCATCGTCGAGAAGAACGAGCGCCCGGGCGACTCCTGGCGCAACCGCTACAAGTCGCTGCACCTGCACGACCCCGTCTGGTACGACCACTTGCCCTACATGAAGTTCCCGGACGACTGGCCCGTCTTCGCAGCCAAGGACAAGATCGGCGATTGGCTGGAGCACTACAGCCGGATCATGGAACTGAACTACTGGTCCAAGACCGAGTGCGCCAACGCCCGGTGGGACGAGGACCGTGGCGAGTGGGAAGTCAGCGTCATGCGCGACGGCGAACCGATCACCTTGCGTCCGAAGCAGCTGGTGTTCGCCTTGGGCGTCTCCGGGTACCCGAACGTCCCCGTGTTCGACGGCGCCGAGAGCTTCCTGGGGCAGCAGTACCATTCCTCCAAGCACCCAGGCGGCGGTGACTGGACCGGCAAAAAGGCCGTGGTGATCGGCTCGAACAACTCGGCTCACGATATCTGCGCAGACCTGTGGGAACACGGCGCCGAGGTCACCATGGTCCAGCGCTCGTCCACGCACATCGCCCGGAGTGAGTCCCTGATGGACCTGGCGCTCGGCGATCTCTACTCGGAAAAGGCGCTAGCCAACGGAGTCACCACAGAGAAAGCCGACCTTCTCTTCGCTTCCTTGCCGTACCGGATCCTGCCAGAGGCCCAGATTCCGGTCTACCACCAGATGGCGGAGCGCGACGCCGAGTTTTACTCCCGGCTTGAGGCGGCCGGTTTCGATCTCGACTTTGGAGTGGACGGCTCGGGCCTCTTCCTGAAGTACTTGCGACGCGGCTCCGGCTACTACATCGACGTCGGTGCATCCCAGCTGATCATCGACGGACGCGTGAAACTCGCGAACGGCCAGGTCAGCAAGATCACCGGGAACGCCGTCGTGATGGACAACGGCACGGAACTGGAAGCCGACGTCATCATCTACGCCACCGGCTACGGCTCCATGAACGGCTGGCTCGCCGACCTCGTCTCACCCGAGGTGGCCGACGCCGTCGGGAAATGCTGGGGATACGGTTCCGACACACCCAAGGACCCCGGCCCCTGGGAAGGAGAACTGCGCAACATGTGGAAGCCCACCAACGTGCAGAACCTCTGGATCCACGGCGGAAACCTGCACCAAAGCCGGCACTACTCCAACTACCTGGCCCTGCAGCTCAAGGCCAGGGCGGAAGGCCTGCCGACCCCGGTGTACGAGCTCCAGCCATCGCACCACACTCGCTGAAGCGGTAAACACGCACGTTCGACGGCGGCACCCAGCCTTTCCGCGGAAGGCGGGGGCCGCCGTCGTCGTGTGATCCGCGTCTCAGCAGGAATAGTTGCAGGCGCGCGGCAGTTGCCCCCAGTGGACCCGTTCCCGTTTGAAAGGCACTGCCCATGTTGTTTTCTCCTTTGACTCTTGGCGAGATTGAACTTTCCAACCGCTTGGTCATGGCGCCGCTGACCCGTGTCCGATCGGGCTCCGAAGGAATTCCCGGCCCGTTGGTTGTGGAACACTACCGGCAGCGTGCCTCCCTCGGGCTGATCGTCAGCGAGGGCACCTACCCGACGCCGGCAGGCAAGTCCTACCCGGGCCAGCCCGGCCTCGTCACGGAGGAACACATCGCGGGCTGGAAGAAGGTGACAGACGCCGTCCATGCTGAAGGCGGCCGGATGTTCGCCCAGGTCATGCACGGTGGGCGCGTCTCCCACGCCGACATTACTGGCGGGCATGAGATCGTGGCACCCAGTGCCGTGGCCATCGACGGCGAAGTCCGCACGCCGAATGGCAAGAAGCCGTACCCGGTGCCCCGCGAACTGAGCACTGATGAACTTCCCGCAGTGATCCAGGAAATCGTCACGGCATCCAGGAACGCCATCGAGGCAGGATTCGACGGCGTCGAACTGCACTCTGCCAACGGTTACCTGCTGCACGAATTCCTTGCCCCCAACACCAACGTCCGCACCGACAGCTACGGTGGCTCCCCGGAAAACCGGGCCCGCTTCGTGATCGAGACGGTCAACGCGGTGGTTGAAGCATTGGGCGCCAACCGGGTGGGCATCCGGATTTCCCCTGAGCACTCGGTCCAGGGAATCGCCGAGACCGACCCCGCCGATGTCCGCGCCACCTATGAAGTCCTGGTGGACACCATCGCCTCGCTCAACCTCGCCTACCTCAGCATCCTCCACCATGATCCCAAGGGTGAACTCGTGCAGGACCTGCGCGAGCGTTTCAACGGCACGTTCCTGGTGAACACCGGCTTCGGTGTAGTGACCACTCGGGATGAAGCCCTGGCACTCGTGGCCGACGGCCACGCCGATGCCGTGGTGGTTGGCCGCCCGGCCATTGCCAACCCGGACCTTGCGCGCAGGTGGCGTGAGGGCCTCCCGCTCAACGAACCGGACCCGTCCACGTTCTATGGCGAAGGCGCCAAGGGGTACACCGACTACCCGTTCTACGCCAACTAGAACGCCTGAACCCCGACGGCGGCACCTGCGAAAGGTGCCGCTGTCGCGGTTTAACCGAGCGGGAGGGGCTTCAGAGTCTGTCCCGGGCGTCCGAGGCCACCACAAAGGGACCATTCCTATAGGATTTGTCTATGAAACTCGCTTCCTCACGGGACCGCGCCCCTGGCCGACCCGTCAGCCGCCAGGTTCTCGCCGACCACGTCTACGAGGAACTTCTCGCGTGGCTCATGGACGGCCGGCTCGAACCAGGAGCCGCGGTCAGCATCGACGGGACGGCGCGGGAATTGGACGTTTCGCCGACACCCGTGCGCGAGGCACTGGCGCGGCTGGAGCACACAGGCATGGTCCGCCGGGTCGCCCTCAAGGGTTACAGGGTGGCCCCGGTGTTCACGCGCGAGGATTTTGCCGAACTCATGGAGGCCAGGCTCGCGATTGAGCCCGTGAATGCGCGCTTGGCGTGCAGCCGGATCACGCCGGAGGATTTGGCGGCTTTACGAGAGGCTGTGAAGGACCTGGAGACTGCTCCTCGAGGCCCGTCTTTCGTGGAATTCCGGGACTATCTAGAGGCCGATGAGCGCTTCCACAAGCTGATCGCCGAGCAGTCCGGCAATCAATTCATGCTTGCCGCCTACACCGCGCTGGGCGGCCAGGTCCAGCGGTTCCGGCTGTTCGGGGGAGTGGGCATCACCGACGCGGACCAAGCCATCGCGGAACACCAAGCGGTGCTCGACGCGCTGGCGAGCGGTGACCCGGAACAGGCCGCAGCCGCCATGGCCGACCACGTGCACAAGGTCCGGGCCCGGGCCATCGCCGACGCTCCCGCTGACTAAGCCATCGCGGGCCCGGGCCATCGCCGACGCTCCCGCTGACTGAACCGTCGCCTACAGGCCGAGTCCGACGGCGATAAAGACGGCGACCCGACGCCGCCAGACCCTCAAGGCCCGTCTAACGGCGGGCCTTTTTGTGTGCGTGGCGAACGCGATATCTCGTGACCCTCTTCACAAACATATGTAAGACATATAGGATCTTTGATGACGCTAGGCGGGGTGCGAAAAGGCGGGGCCGGCCTGCGGAAATCCGAACAAATATGTTGACAGCCTCGTCCAGATAGTAAATCCTATAGGAAACAGGATTCCACGAAGGAGTGAAAACTATGGCTTACACCGCCGAAACCTGGCCCATCACCGCGGCCCTGCTCCAGTTCCCCGGCACTGACGCAACCGGACAGCACATCAACGACGCCGATGCTTCCGCTTGGGCTGAGGTCCTGCAGGAAGTCAAGGACGCAGGATTTGCCAACGCAGACCTCACGGACAGCTGGGTCCGCCCCGGCGACCTCAGCAAAGAACGCCTCGCCGAGTTCAAACAGACCGCAGAACACGTTGGCATTGGCATCCCCGTCATCTCGGCCATCCGCCGCAGCGTCATTCACGCCCGCGACTGGGCAGAGAACCTGGCGTACAGCCACCGCACCATCGACGCCGCGGCCGAATTGGGCTGCGAGGTTGTCTCCTTCGGACTCCACCAGGCCATCTCCGCCGAGCAGCAGAAGCAGCTGTGGTTCTGGACGGTGGAAGGCTACAAGGACCCGGTGGGGGACAAGGAAACCTGGGGCAACGCCGTCGTCCGCTTGCGGGAACTCGGTGAGCACGCCGCGGAAGTCGGCATTCTCCTGTCCCTCGAAATGTACGAGGACACCTACCTCGGCACCGCCGACTCTTCGGTCCAGCTGGTGCAGGACATAGGGCTGGACAACGTTGGCCTCAACCCGGACCTTGGCAACCTCATCCGACTCCACCGTCCCATCGAGGACTGGCGCGAGATGGTAGCCAAGACCCTGCCGTACTCCAACTACTGGCACATGAAGAACTACATCCGCGACGAAGACGTGGCCCGCGACAGCTACATCACCATGCCTGCGCCGATGGAGAGCGGCCTCATCAACTATCGCGAGGCCTTCAAGCTCGCGCTATCGGTAGGCTTCCAAGGCATCCTGTGCACCGAGCACTACGGCGGCGACGGGCTCAGCGTGACGGCGAGCAACCAGGAGTACCTCCGGCGGCAGGTCCTTCCGAGGACAGAGAACTACGTCCTTGGCCAGAGCCAGGTTGCCCAGGGCCGGCAGCTGCCTTCCGGCCGGACCACCCCCGCGACAGCCCAGCAGTCCGCATCCTCCGAACTGGCTGGCGTGTAGCCATGACAAGGATTTTCGACAACGCCGCAGACTTCGCGGACGATGCTTTGGACGGATTCGTCGCCGCCAACCGCGGCTATGTTGCCCGCGTGGACGGCGGAGTGGTCCGTTCCACCGAAGTCCCCTCCGGACAGGTCGCCCTCGTGGTGGGCGGCGGCTCGGGACACTACCCTGCGTTCGCCGGACTGGTCGGGCCGGGCCTGGCAACCGCCTCGGCGTGCGGCAACATGTTCGCCTCCCCGGCGGCGGGCCAGGTCTACCGCGTAGCCAAAGCAGCCAACGCCGGAGGCGGCGTCCTGCTCAGCTACGGCAACTACGCAGGCGACGTTTTGCACTTCGGCCAGGCTCAGTTGCGCCTCAACGCGGAAGGCATCGAGACCCGCACCGTGACCGTTACCGACGACATCGCCAGCGCTCCGTTGGACCAGATCGAAAAACGGCGGGGAATCGCGGGCGATCTCACGGTCTTCAAGATCGCCGGCGCCGCGGCCGAAGCGGGACTGGACCTCGACGCCGTCGAGCGCTTGGCCATCAAAACGAACTACCGCACACGCTCGCTGGGGGTGGCGTTCGACGGTTGCACCCTCCCGGGCGCATCGGATCCGCTGTTCCACGTTCCGGCGGGCCAGATGTCCCTTGGCCTCGGCATCCACGGTGAGCCAGGCATCTCCGAGCACAAAATGCCCACCGCTTCCGAGCTCGCCGAACTGCTCGTCTCCAAGCTCCTCGACGACAAACCGGACGACGCCGGAAACCGCGTGGTGGCGATCGTCAACGGCCTCGGCACCGTCAAGTATGACGAACTCTTCCTGCTCTTCGGCAAGATCGAAAAGCTCCTCAGCAAAGCAGGCCTCACCGTGGTGGAGCCCGAGTGCGGCGAGCTCGTGACAAGCCTGGACATGTCCGGTCTTTCGCTCACGCTGCTTTGGCTGGACGAGGAGCTCGAGCAATATTGGGCAGCACCCGCGGACACCCCGGCATTCCGCAAGGGCAACCTCGCGCCCCGCCGGCCCCGCAAGCAAGGGAGCGTCGCCGCGGTGGACGAGTCCGACGTCGAGCAGCCCACCGCGGCTGCCGCCGGACTCGGGCGGCAGGCCGTGGCCGTTCTCGCCCAGGTGCGGGACGTCGTCGTCGAGCATGAAGAAGAACTCGGCAAGCTGGACGCGATTGCCGGCGACGGCGACCACGGCATCGGCATGCGACGCGGCGTCGACGCGGCCTTCGCCGCCGCCGAGACGGCAAGCGGAGCATCGGTGGGGCGGATCCTGACGGCGGCGGGCGAGGCCTGGAGCGAACGCGCCGGCGGAACCTCGGGCGCGCTGTGGGGTTCGGCGATCATCGCGGCAGGACAGGCGCTCGGCAACAAAGCGGGCTACTCCGGCGAGGATGCCGCGGCTGCCGTCACCGGCTTTGTGGACGCGATCACCGAGCTTGGCAAGGCCGAACCTCGCGACAAGACCATGGTGGACGCGCTGCTGCCGTTCCGGGATGCATTCCTGACAGAGTTCGACGCCGGAGCCCCGGTTGACCGGGCCCTCGCGGCTGCTGCTGCGGCAGCCGAGGCCGCGGCAGCTGAGACAGCCGGCTTGCGTCCGCTCAAGGGCCGGGCCCGTCCGCTCGCTGAGAAGAGCCTGGGCCACCCTGATCCCGGTGCCGTCTCCTTCGGGCTGATCACGGCGAGGATCTCACAACATATCGATTCACAGCTGGGCGGTTCACTGCTAGCGCCCCCAGCAGGAAACGGAGTTAAAGCATGACCACATCAGCAGGCTGGCGGATCATCGTCGGCAACGACGAAGCCGGCGTCGAATACAAGCAGGCACTCATGGCACTGCTTGAAGCCGATCACCGGGTGGCGTCCGTAAGCGACGTGGGGGTCGGGGCCAACGACTCCACTGCCTACCCGCACGTTGCCGTGGAGGCGGCACGCAAAGTAGCCGCGGGCGAAGCGGACCGTGCCCTGTTGATCTGCGGAACGGGCTTGGGCGTGGCCATCGCGGCCAACAAAGTCCCCGGAATCCGTGCCGTCACCGCGCACGACAGCTACTCCGTGGAGCGTTCGGTCCTCAGCAACAACGCCCAGGTCCTGACGATGGGACAGCGGGTGATTGGCTTGGAACTGGCCAAGAAACTCGTGGGCGAATGGCTGGGCTACCACTTCGACGAGACATCATCTTCCGCCGCCAAGGTGGACGCCATTTGCTCCTACGAGCCCGATTACACAAAGGCAGTGTGACATGACTGAATCAACAAGCAGCGCCGCAGGCGACGGAAGCGCGGCCCGGAAGATCGCCGTCGTCGGCTCCGGTTACATGGGCGGCGGGATCGCGCAGGTGCTGGCCCTCGGCGGGGCACGCGTGGCGTTGGCGGATGTGTCCGCGGAAATCGCGCAGAAGAACTACGACCGCCTGCTGGTGGAGTCGGACGAATTCGTGGCCGCGGGCCTCTTTCCTGAAGGTTCCACGGCAATCCTGAAAGCCAATCTGTGGGCCGCGAAGGACATCGAAGAGGCCGTGGTGGACGCCGACTTCATCGAAGAAGCCGTTCCAGAGGTCCTCGACATCAAGCACCAGACCCTCGCCCGGATCAGCGCGGCCGCCCGTCCTGACGCCCTGATCGGCTCCAACACCTCCACCATTTCCATCGCCGATCTCGCCGAGGCCGTCGTCGGTCCGGAGCGATTCCTGGGCGTGCACTTCTCCAACCCGTCGCCGTTCATTCCCGGCGTCGAGATCATTCCTCACGCCGGCACCACACCCGAGACCGTGGCCGCGTCCCGCGAACTGGTCCACGCGGCCGGCAAGCAAACCGCCGTGGTCAAGGACGTCACTGGTTTCGTGCTTAATCGGCTGCAATACGCGCTTTTCCACGAGGCCGCGCAGCTGGTGGAGCAAGGGATCGCAACAGCGGACGACGTCGACACCCTCGTCCGTACGACGTTCGGCTTCCGCTTGCCGTTCTTTGGTCCATTCGCGATCGCGGATATGGCCGGACTGGACGTCTACAACTTCTGCTACAAATCCCTGCAGACCGGATTCCCGGAACGCTTCGCCACCCCGAAGATCCTGAGCGACCTCGTCGAGGCGGGAAAGCTCGGGACCAAGACCGGCGCAGGATTCCTCAACGTTCCGGCGGAACGCACGCCCGAACTCATCGCCTACCGGAACAAGGCCTACGTGGCCATGCAGAAGCTCCTCGACGAGCTCGGCCCGGCCCCCATCAACTAGTCCCGACATTCACAGGAGAATACCCATGAGCACCTTCCCCGCAGAACGCACAGCAATCGTCACCGGCGCCGTCTCCGAGCGCGGCATCGGCCGGGCTACCGTCAACTACCTCGCAGCACAGGGCTGGAACATCGGCATCATCGACCTCGACGACGCCCTCTGCAAGAGCACCGCGAAGGAAATCGCCGCCGAATATGGCGTCCAGGCCTATGGCGTGGGCGCCAACGTGGCCGATGAAGCATCCGTGCGCTCGGCGATCGACACGCTCGAGGCCGAGCTGCCGCAGATCGTCGCCCTGGCCAACGTTGCCGGCGTCAGCTCACCCATCGGATACCTGGAACTCGAGCCCGCCGAGTGGAACCGCGTCCTGAACATTAACCTCAACGGCGTCCACTACGCCACCCGCCGCGTGGCCGAGTCCATGGTCAAGAACCGGATCGGACGCATCGTGAACATCTCCTCCGTTTCCGCCCAGCGCGGCGGCGGGACGTTCTCCAAGACCCCGTACTCGGTGGCAAAGGCCGGAGTCATCGGCCTGACCCGCGCAACCGCCCGCGAACTGGGTGAGTACGACATCACCGTCAACGCCATCTCTCCCGGCCCGATCGACACCGACATCATGGGCGGCACCCTCAGCGAGGAACGCAAGGACGAACTCACCAAGGACCTCGTGGTGAACCGCGTTGGCTCCACCCGGGACATCGCCGCCGCCATCGCCTTCCTCATCAGCGAGGACTCCGGTTACATCTCGGGCCAGACGCTGAATGTCGACGGCGGCTTGTACATGCACTGATTCCGGACCGCACCACCCTTTGACATGCCCCAACCCTGACTACTCAGCTCTGATTACTCAACAGTCTTTACTCAAAGAGGAGTTTCGATGTCCCTTGCCAGTTTATCCACGAAGGAGATGCTGGATTCGCCGGTCCTGAGATCGGCGATCCGCAAGGCTGCCACCCGGCTCATGCCGATGCTGGTCATCCTCTATGTGGTCTCCTTCCTCGACCGCACCAACGTTGGTTTCGCTGAAGCCGCCCTCGGCGCGGACAAAGGCGTCTCGGCCGGAGCGTTCGCGCTCGGGGCCGGCATTTTCTTCATCGGTTACGCAATCTTTGAAATCCCCAGCAACCTGCTGCTCAAAAAGGTCGGCGCCAAGATCTGGCTCGCCCGGATCGCGATCACGTGGGGCCTTGTTTCGGCCTGCTTTGCTTTCGTCCAGGGCGAGACATCCTTCGTGATTCTGCGGTTCCTGCTCGGCGTGACCGAGGCGGGACTGTTCCCTGGCGTCATCATGTACCTGGCAGAGTGGTTCCCGAACAAGGTACGCGTGCAGATGTTCGCGATCTTCTACCTCGCCCAGCCGTTCTCCCAGATGATCGGCAACCCACTCTCCGGCTGGCTCATCAACATCGGCGACCAGATTCCGGGCGTCCGTGGTTGGCAGGTCATGTTCTTCACCGAGGGCATCCTGGCCGTGCTCGCTGGCGTTGCGGCGTTCTTCTTCCTGATCAACGGGCCGGAGAAGGCCAAGTTCCTCAACGTCGACGAGAAGTTCGCGCTCAAGGAGATCATGGCGCAGGAAGACACGGTCAAGGATGAAACGGGGCCGCGAGGCGTGTTCGCAGCGATGCGCAACGGCCGCGTTTGGTACTTCACGATCATCTACTTCTGCCTGCAGATCGCCGTCTACGGGGTCACCTTCTTCTTGCCGCAGCAGGTTTCCTCGCTGACCGGCCAGAAGGTGGGCCTCGCCGTCGGCCTGCTGATCGCGGTTCCGTGGTTCTTCGGCATCTTCTCCTGCTACCTGATCGGCCGTGCGGCGAACACCGTTGCCAAGCGCCGCATGTTCGGCACCGTGCTGTTCCTGTCCACGGGTGTCTGCATCCTCGGTTCGGCGTGGGCCGGGACCAACCACCAGCCGGTGCTCGGGCTGATCTTCATCACGCTCGCGGTGTGCAGCTTCCTGGCAGTCGGTCCGGTGGTTTGGGCCTACCCGACGGCGTTCCTCGCCGGCTCCGCGGCCGCCGCCGGTATTGGCCTGATCAACTCGCTGGGTAACCTGGGCGGTTTCGTGGCCCCGATCCTGCGGACCGCGGTCAACAGCGCCACCGCCGACCCCACGGGATCGGCCGGCGTCTACGCACTGGGAATCCTTCCGTTCCTGGCGGCCGCCATGATGCTCGGCACCCGGGCGTTCAAGAACAAGGCCGACGATCTCCTGGGCAAGTAGTCCCTTGTACATCGGTGTCAGCACCAAGATGTACATGGGCTACCGGCACAGCATGTCTTGGCTGGAGCAACTCCGAAATGAAGTGGACGCCCGTCCGGCCCTGGTGGCCGGGCGGGTGGTCCCGTTTGTGATCCCGTCGTTCCCCATGCTGCCCGACGCGGCCCGGATACTGGAAGGCTCTCCGCTGCGCCTGGGCGCGCAAAACTGCGGCTGGGCTGAGGGTCCGTGGACGGGTGAAGTGTCACCGTCATTGCTGGCGGAGCTCGATGTGCGGCTCGTTGAGATCGGACACGCGGAACGGCGGCGGCATTTCGCCGAGGACGACGCCGTGGTCGCCTTGAAGGTCCGGGCCGCGGTGGACGCCGGGCTGACCCCGCTGTTGTGCGTCGGCGAGGAGGCTGTCGCCGATCCGGCAGTGTCGGCGTCGTTCGTGTTCCGGCAGATCTCCGCCGCCGTCCGGGGCGACTGGGCGACGGCGGCCCGCCTGGTTATCGCGTACGAACCGGTGTGGGCCATCGGCGCGGCCGAGCCGGCCCGCGCAGCTTACGTGTCCGACGTCGTCGCTCACCTCCGGGGCTTGCTCGCCGAACATGGCCTCGCCGAGCTGCCGATCATTTACGGCGGCTCGGCCAAACCGGGGCTCCTGCCCGAACTGCAGGGCGTGTCCGGACTCTTCCTAGGCCGCTTCGCGCACGACCCCGCGAACTTCGGGGCTGTACTCGACGAAGCGCTGGGCTTGCCCAAAGCCCTGAGCTTGCCCAACTGAGTCGCATTTGTTGTCGTTTTCAGGCCTCATAACGACAACTAATGCGAGTTAGCTGGGTCGCCACGCTGGCATAGTCCGACAAAACCGCCCAACTGTTCCAGCCCTTCCGGCCGGGTGGGCAGGTAGTTTGTCAGCTCCGGTGAGCGTACGACGACGGCGCGCCACTGACCGCGCGACACCGCCACATTGATCCGGTTGCGTGAGAGCAGGAACTCCATGCCGCGCGGTACCTCGGCTGCAGCGGACGCAGCCATGGACACGATCACGACGGGGGCTTCCTGGCCCTGGAACTTGTCCACGGTCCCGACCCGCACACCGCGAAGTCCGGCCGCCCTCAGTTCGTGTTGGATGAGCTGGACCTGGGCGTTATAGGCCGCCACCACCAGGATGTCCTTTTCAACCAGAGGCCGTTCCTTGGCTGATTCCCGGGAGTCCAGCCACCCCAAGCCAAGGTGTTCCTTGACTTGGCGGACCACCTCCTCGGCTTCTTCGGGCGACTGGGTGGAGTTGCCGCTGTGCGGGACGTAGACGCATTCGACCCCGGCCCGCACTCCGGACAAACGCCGCCCGGAAGCAGCCGGTGCTGAATGCAGCCGGCCATCGTAGGACAGCTCCGACACGGCAGCACACAAATCCGGGTGCATTCGCCACGACGTCGCGAGGAAATAGCCGAGCTCCGCGGGCAGCGTGTGCATGCCGTGGGCCAGCCAGCCGAGAGCAGACTCGTCGACCGGTTCGGGGTGCTTGCCCTGGGTGACTTGGGGCAATTGCTGTGGGTCGCCGAGGAGCAGCAGCCTCTTCGTTGCCCGGCTCACAGCGAGGGTGTTGGCGAGCGAGAACTGACCGGCTTCGTCGATCACGAGCAAGTCCAGGGACTGCGCCGAGACGGTCCGGCCCGTCATGGTCCATGCCGTGCCGCCGATCAAGCAGCCGCCCGGCGATTCAAGCAGTCGTTCAATGTCGTCCTTGGTCTGCTGGTCCCAGGGAACAGGGTCGTCATGCTTCACTTCCTTGGCGATGAGCGCAGGATGCACCCCCGCCCGCACTGCGGCGTGGAGCATGTTCTCGACGACGGCGTGGGACTGTGCAACAACCCCTACCTTCCAGCCAGCACGCACCAGCCGCGCGACAACGTGCGAGCCAACGTAGGTCTTGCCCGTTCCCGGCGGCCCTTGGACGGCAAGGTATGACCGGTCCAGATCCGACACGGCAGCGGTGATGGCGTCCACATAAGCATCGTCGCCGGATCCGACGGCGGGCAGTTCCGCAAGCGTGGCCAGCCGAGGCGGGATCCGGCGCAACAGGTCCAACGCCGGATCCTTTGGCCATGACGGCAGGCTGGCACGCACCTTGACGGCCAGTTCGCTCAAGGCCTTCCGCTGCCCGTCCGTGTTGACTGGAGCATCGGGCGTCAATGCCATGGGAAGCTGCGAGTATTCCTCGGTACCTTTGGGCAGTCGCTCTGAAATGGTCACAACGTCCGAGACGCCGTCGTCAGGCTCCGAAACCGTGCTGCCGTCATAGGGGTCGTCGGGATCGCGGACCTCGATCACCTCTGTGCCGGACATTCCCGATCTGCCGAGGGCGCTTTCGTTCTTGCCAAGGAAGGCATCGGGGAGTGGAGGCCCGTACATCCGGAAGAACTTCTTACCGGGCGCGAAACCGGAGCCGTCGGCGGCGTGGCCGAACAGCCGTACCTTCCGGGCCGGGTTGCTGCGCGGAGTCGGCTTGGCCCAGTCCGCCAGCACTTCGCCGCCTTCCACGATGAAGCAGTCCCTGGTGTCCTCCCACTCTGAGACGGGCCGGTCCAAGCGGTCGAAGTGTCCCCACCAGAATTGCTTGTCTTCCCGGCGGTGAAATCCAACCGCGGCCGCAACCAGCGACACCGCCCGGTTGTCGTCGGATCGGAGCGCTTCGTCCGGCAATTCCGCAAGGTAGTCGAGGAGGGCTGTTTCCTCGGGTGCGGCCTCGTACTTGTCCGGCTCGGTCTCCGCGGGTAGCCCGGGTCCCGAAGCAGCCGGAAGACCGGGTTCAATAGAGCGCTCCGCTGCCAGGCCCAGCAGCCAATTCCGCAGTTCCAGGGTGGAGAGGCAGTCGTATTCGTTGTAGTCGGAGATGCCCGCCAGGATTGTTGCCGCTTCATCTTCGCGGTTCGCGTCCCGGGCCGTGCAGTAGTTGGCGTAGGCAACCACGGAGGCTCCGGCGTCGGTCACGTCACCCGAACGCAAATGCTTGCCCATATACAGGGGTTCGAGTTTCTTGATGCTGTAGGAGTCTTCAGAGATGCGGATGCTGTGCCGCACGGTGTCGTAGAGGTCCACCAGCACGCCTTCGCGCAGGAGGTTGTCCACGGCGGCTTCGCCTACGGTGTGGATGACCGACAGGTTCCGCAGCGCGGTTTTCTCATAGGCAGCGTAGTGGTAGATCCGCATATCCGGATACTTCATGCGGCGTTCTTCCACGTAGTCGAGGAAATCGATGAACGCCTGCCGTTCCTCAGCCCGGGAATGTGCCCAGAACGGCTTGAACACCGGAACTTCGCCCGGCTCCGTCGGATTTTCGATCACCCCGAACAAGTACTCCAGTCCCCAGCGGCCGGTTACCGGGTCTTGCCACAGGGGGTCTCCCTCGAAGTCGAAGAAGATGTCTCCTGCGTCGGGCCGGGGGAGCCGGGCCAAGGAGTTGGACCCCAGGACGGAATAGCTGATGCTCTTCGCCGTGCCGGTCTTATCGGTGTAATTGACGGTGCCATCGGGTGTGGCTGTCCCGGTTTGCAGTCGGGCTTGTTCCTGTAGGCGCCGGGTGGCGGAATCGGCGGCGTCGGGCATCCCAGCAAGGGCGTCGATGTTAAAGATCCCTGCTTCGATGAGCTTCTTGCGCCGGGTGATCCTCATTCCCGCCACCATCAGCAGGTCCCTGTGGAGGCGCACTTGTTCTTTGCAGTAGTCGCAGCGACCGCAAGCGGTGATTCCCGGCGCGCCCCATTGGATAGGCTCCAGCCGCGATCGGTGCGAGTCCGTCAAGGCGAGGAAGCGGTCCCGGCGTTCACGGAAGACCGGCAGCACATCGGCGAGCCGGTGGTTGCTGTGCACATAGTCGAAGCCGCCACGGCCGTCCGATTCAGCAGCGTCCCGACCGGCCGCGTCCCGCTGAATGGTGGCACCCAGGACAAGGGTCAGGTCCGGGGCTGGAGTAATTCCGGCCTTGAGTAGCTGCTCGCCGTAGGCCGCTAGTTGCAACAGCGCGGTGACCTTGGCGTGGCGGGCGAGCTTGGTGTCGTACACCGCGTAGCTGCCGTCCGTCTGCTTGACGAGGAAATCGGACCGTCCGTGAAACTGACCGTCGAAGAACGCGGCCTGGAAGACCACATCCGCGCCGGATCGCAACGCCTCGATGGATTCCGCGTGCTTGGCTTGCAGGGTGGCGCGATCCATCGCTTCGGCGGGAACGACGTCGAACACCCCCTTGCGCGCAAGCGGATCCCAAGTGCCGAACTCGGCCACAAAACGGTCCAGCACCCTGTGCTCGTGAATGTCACCCAGCGCGGCGGTCCGTTCCAGCATTTCGTCGACGTCGAAAGCGGGCTTCTCCGAGCGGCCCAGCTTCTCATCCAACTTGCGCAGCAACTGGTACTCGCAGGTGGAGGCCGTCACGAGGTCGCTGGCGGAAAACACCAAATCCTGCG
This sequence comes from Arthrobacter sp. NPDC058127, assembly GCF_042884555.1. Lineage (NCBI taxonomy): Bacteria > Bacillati > Actinomycetota > Actinomycetes > Micrococcales > Micrococcaceae > Arthrobacter > Arthrobacter sp. NPDC058127. Next base: position 125,572 of record NZ_JBHVTT010000008.1, read on the forward strand.
CTTGCCCTGCATCTACCGAATCGAGAAAAAACACCGTGCCCCCAGACCGTTGAGCTGATGAAGCCAAGCTATCAGTGCGGTCCGACAGTAAGGCAGCCCGGCGGTGGGGGCCAGTTCAGGTGCGGGTCAGCGCAGTGGCGGGGGTCAGCCGCCGAAACGGAGGGTGATCACCAGGCCGGCCAGCGCGACCACGCCGGCCAGGAGCATGGCTGCCATCGGATTACCGAAGTTGAGGGTCCATCCCAGGCCAAAGCGACGCGGAACCATCAGCGCCTGGTCTTCACGGTTGATGTAGATCAAACCACCCCGCCAGAATTTGTCGTCCTCCCGGTGGGTCAGGCCCGTGTCCGCCTCGCCCTCGTCCCGCTCACGGTTGTTCCTGGCCAAAACGACGACGGCGACGGCGACGGCTGCCAGGATCGGGAGCACCACTACCATCGGCGCCCACGGCGTGACGGTTCCCGTCCACATCAGCAGCGAGGATCCCAGCATCGCCAGATCGATCATCGCGAGCAATCCGAGGAGCGCCTTGGCGCCCAAAAGCATGTACCGGCGGTGCCAGCGGGCGGAGCCTACCGGGTGCCCCGGGTCGATGTCGGGCCGGCTGCGGAAGAAGATCGCCGCCGCGATACCCACGAGCAGGGCGGTCACGCCGATCTGCACGAATACCAGTGAAAAGGCGGTGCCGATCGATTTGGCGGCCAGGCGGTTGGGCATGCCTTTCGCACCGTAATGCACCGCGAGCACCTCGGGCATGGACGGGTAGCTGATGACGCCGATCACCACCGTGGCGACAATGACGATCAACGCCGGCGCCAGCCAGAGCCAGGGAAAGCGCGGTGGATCGGTCCGCAGCTCGGTATCCACCGCGATGACTTGGTGGACTCCCTTGTACCAGCCCCCGGCTGCCTTGGCGGTCCGGATCTCGTGGTTGGCCAAGAAGAAGCATCCGTACCAGGCGCCGACCAGCACCACCACGGCCAGCGGCAAGAGCAACGTTTCCCCGGTCACGCCGTACATGGCACTACCGACCACTGCGGCGATGATCCCGCTGAGGAGAACGCGCCAGCGGTAGATGCGGGTCTGCCTGACGACGGCCGGATCCTCGGCACGCTCGGCCGGTACCCGAACCCCGAAAGGCACGGTGGGGCTGTTGATCGAGGGCAGCACCAATGCGATGGCGAGCAGTAGTGCTGACAACGCGGAGCTCACGACGATGGCAACGATCATGGCATGTCCTCTGGCTGCGTGGTTCCAAATGAATCGAGTATCGACCGGCAGGACTTGAGAACTTCGTCGGCCGGCAATCCCCTGGCGACGGCTTCGGCCAGTAGGGTCCGTGCCCTCGCAGTCCACTCCGCGCCGAACGGCGGGTCCGCGACCGTGGGGGTCACCACCGCGCCGGTCTTTCGGTTGAGCTGGATCAGGCCTTGCTGGCGCAATAGGTCATAGGCTTTGTTCACGGTGTGGAAATTGATCCCGAAGTCCGCGGCGAGGGTCCTGGTGGCCGGCAACGAGCTGCCCTCGGCCAGCACGCCGTCGGCGATCGCCTCCACGATCTGGTCCCGAAGCTGCTGGTAGATCGGCACGTCGCTGGCCAGGTCTACGTTGAGGATCATCTCTTCCACCTCCGTCTTTATTATATAAGTTATAGAACAAGTAGCGGAAGATTCCCACCTCCCCGGAAAGCAGGCTTCGAATGACCCAGTCTGACGCCCAAACCTCCCAGACCGCCCAAGATCCCGCCTTCGAAGCCGCGTACCAGGCAGCCCGGAAGAGCCTTGGCGAAGGCGGCATCCCCATTGGCGCAGCGCTCGCCCGCGGCGGTGTGGTGATCGCGAGCGGACACAACGAACGTGTCCAAAACGGCGATCCGATCGCGCACGGGGAAATGTCGGCCCTCCGCGCAGCCGGCCGGCAGAAGAGCTACCGGGACACCACGCTCTATACGACCCTCGCGCCGTGTGCCATGTGCACGGGCACCATCATCCAATTCAAAATCCCGCGCGTGGTGGTGGGGGAAGCCCGCACGTTCGGCGGCGAATTCGAGCTCCTGCGATCCCGGGGCGTGGAGGTGGTGGTCCTCGATGACCAACGATGCGTGGACATGATGCGCACGTTCCAGGAAGAGAATCCGGAACTGTGGGCCGAGGACATCGCCGAGTAATCCCACGGGAGCGCCGAGTAGTCCGGGAAGCAACGAGCAAACAGCATCTGGCCACAGCCAAACCCCAAGCGTAGGCTGACAGCATCGGCGTCGGTGCCGGGGGGTCCGCGTCGATACCCAATCGATCAAGGAGGACTCATGAGTGTTGTGCGCGAATTCATGACCACCAATGCCCAGTGCGTCAAGGAAGACCAGTCGCTGCGTGACGCGGCTGTCCTGATGCGCGATCTGGACGTCGGTTCCCTGCCAATCTGCGGCAACGATGGAAAACTCAAAGGATTCATCACTGACCGCGACATTGTGCTCAGGTGCGTTGCTGAGGGATTGGATGCTGACCGGCTGACCGCGGCAGATCTCGCCCAGGGCACGCCGATCTGGATCGATGCCGACGCCAGCATCGACGCAGCTATCGACCTGATGGAAAAGCACCAGGTCCGGCGCCTTCCGGTCATCACCGACCACAAGTTGGTAGGCATCATCAGCCAGGGCGACATCGCCCGGAACTACACCGAGGAACGCGTAGGCGAATTGGTGGAGCACATCTCCGCCAAGACTCCCATGGCGCAACTGGGCTAACCGCAACTTTCGCACCCATCAAGCGTCACGGCCCCCGGGCCGTGGCGCTTCCGCGTGGATCAAGAAGTGCCGGAAGCTAGAGGAACGCTTCCCGCCCGGTGCCTTCCCGCATCACCAGTTCCCCGTCCTCGATGGACACCAGCAGGCTCTTCGCTTTTCCATGGAGCTTCTTGCTGGCGCTTAACTGACGGCTGGTGACCTCGACGCCCACCGTGGATCCCTTCGCCGGCAGCTCCACGGAAATCTCTGCCGCCATTCCCAGCATCTCCCGGGTAGATACGTCGCGCTCGTGGTGGGCCTCTTTGTGGTTGACGGTGACTTCTACGTCATCGGAGTCAAAGCCGTCCTGCAGGATGATGAGCAGTTCTTGCATGATGCGCCTCTTCCTTGAGTAGCATTCCTGACCGGATCAACGGCGGCTCTTTCCACTACAGCACTCCGCGCCGTCTTTAGGTAGGGCAAAATGTCATGGTGACCCATCTTCCCCAGCCCCAGTCAGCACAGCACCAGTCAGCAGACGCCGCCATCCACGCCCTGATCGCCGAAGAGCTCGGTGTAAAGGCCTGGCAGGTCAAGGCCGCGGTTGAATTGCTCGACGCCGGATCCACCGTCCCGTTCATCGCCAGGTACCGCAAGGAAGTCACCGGGACGCTCGATGACACCCAGTTGCGCGAGCTTGAGGAACGGCTCCGGTACCTGCGGGACCTCGAGGACCGCCGTCGAACGGTGCTTGAGGCGATCGCCGCGCAAGGCAAGCTGACCCCGGAACTGGAGGCCGCCGTCGTCGGGGCCGATACGAAGTCGCGGCTCGAGGACATCTACCTGCCCTTCAAGTCCAAGCGCCGCACCAAAGCGCAGATCGCCCGCGAGGCCGGCCTCGAGCCGCTCGCCGACGCGCTTCTCGCGAACCCGCAGCTTGAACCTGAGCGCGAGGCCGCCAAGTACCTCAACGCCGAGCACTCCATTGACGATGCCTCCGCGGCCCTCGCCGGCGCCCGCTCGATCCTCGTGGAGCGGGTCTCCCAGGACCCCGATCTCGCCGAAACGCTGCGCGAGCGGTTGTGGACCCAGGGCCGGATGGTGTCGCGCGTGAAGAAGGGCCAGGAAGCCGAGGGGCAGAAGTTCAAGGACTACTTCGAGTTCTCCCAAGTGCCTTCCGGCATGCCCGGCCACCGCGTTCTCGCGCTCTTGCGTGGCGAGAACGACGGCGTCCTTGAGCTTGACCTCGCCGAGGCAGAACCAGCCGACGACGACGCCCTGGCCGCCGCCCGCGGCCGCTACGAGAACGCTGTGGCCAAGTGCCTCGGGGTCGCCGAGCGCGGCCGGCCCGCCGATTCCTGGCTAGTCCAGACGGCACAGATCGCCTGGCGCTCGCGCATCCTGGACCGCCTGAGCAACGATCTGCGGGGCCGCATGTTCGCGCAGGCCGAGGACGAAGCCGTGCGCGTCTTCGCTGCTAACCTCCGCGATGTGCTGCTCGCGGCTCCGGCCGGCAACCGCGCAACGCTGGGCCTGGACCCGGGGCTGCGGACGGGCGTGAAAGTGGCGGTCGTCGATGGCACTGGAAAAGTCGTAGCCACGGATACCGTCTATCCGCACGCTCCGGCAAAGAAGTGGGACGAGGCTTTGGTGACGCTGGAGCGCTTGGCGCGACAGCACGGCGTCGAACTCGTCGCGATCGGCAACGGCACGGCGTCGCGCGAGACGGACAAGCTCGCGGTGCAGCTCATCAAGTCGCTGGCAGCATCCGGCGGTCCCACGTTGCAGAAACTCGTGGTGTCCGAGGCCGGTGCCTCCGTGTACTCGGCGTCCGCGCTCGCGGCCGCTGAACTGCCGGGCATGGACGTTTCCTTGCGCGGAGCCGTTTCGATCGCCCGGCGTCTGCAGGATCCGCTGGCCGAATTGGTGAAGATCGAACCGAAGTCGATCGGCGTGGGGCAGTACCAGCACGACGTCACGGCGGCGAAGCTGGACCGTTCCCTGGACGCCGTCGTCGAGGACTGCGTGAATGCGGTGGGCGTGGACGTCAACACGGCGTCGCCCGCGCTCCTGGCGCGGGTGGCCGGCGTCGGGCCGCTCCTGAGCGAGAACATTGTGGCGTACCGCAACGAAAACGGACCGTTCGCCAAGCGTGCCGACCTCAAGAAGGTGCCGCGGCTGGGTGCAAAGGCGTTTGAACAGTGCGCGGGCTTCCTGCGGATCACCGGGGGAGCGGAACCGCTCGACGCGTCCAGCGTCCACCCGGAAGCCTATTCGGTGGCGAGGAAGATCGTGGCTGCTGCGCACGGAGCTCCCGTGTCTTCACTGGACCCGCAGGCATTCGTGGACGGGACGTTCGGGCTGCCCACCGTGCGGGACATCATGTCCGAGCTCGAAAAGCCGGGCCGTGACCCCCGTCCGGCATTCGCCGCGGCGACGTTCTCCGAAGGCATCGAGAAGATTTCGGACCTCAAGCCTGGCATGATCCTGGAAGGCACCGTCACCAATGTGGCGGCGTTCGGGGCCTTCGTGGATGTCGGAGTGCACCAGGACGGCCTGGTCCACGTCTCCGCGCTAGCCAACAAGTTCGTGTCGGATCCCCGCGAAATCGTGAAATCCGGACAAGTGGTGCGCGTGAAGGTCCTGGAAGCGGATCCGGAGCGGAAGCGGATTTCGCTCACCCTTAGGCTCGACGACGAACCCGGCACCCCGGGCGGATCCGGTTCGCGGGGCGGCGGGCGTGACCGCGGCCCGCGCGGTGGTGAGCGCGGTGAGCGGCGCCCGGCGCCGCAGGCTGGACAGGGCGGTCGCAAGGCGGCTCCAGCGAAGGCGGCTCCTCAGGCGCCGGTCAACACGGCAATGGCGGAAGCACTGCGCCGGGCCGGGCTGGGGAAGTAGCCGCGGCCCCCCGTCCTCCACGGTGATTTCGAAGCAATGCTGCCGATTCCCGAAGCATGAGTGGCATCATGTAGAAGGTCAGAAGCTTGCGCCAGGGGGAGGCCGTGTTTCGAATGAGCAAGCGGAGGGAACGCTCTCAGACGTCCATGCCCCGATGGTGGCTGCTTGTCATCATCGTCTTGGAGGCCGCTGTTGCCTTGACGGCTGGCCTTCCCTTGATGCTGGGCGAAGAACCCTGGGACGACCTCGGTTGGCCCGTCTGGATTCCGGATGTCATTGCGTTGCTCGTGGTTCCCGTCGTGGTTTTCGCGTCGTTTTCTTTGGTGCGGCAGCAGTTCCGGGAGCGCGCTGAAGCGTCCCGGACCACCCGCCTGATGGATACGGTGCTGACCACAAGCAGGGAGTGGTTGTGGGCCATAGGACCCGACGGGCGCTTCACCTTCTCGAGCCCGGCGGGAGCGGAGTTGACCGGGTACGAGCCTGCCGAAATACTGGGCAGGCATTTCAGCCTGATCATTGATCCCGACGAGCTAGCGGACGCCCTGCAAGCCCTGGCTTCCACCCAAGACACTGCCGCCGGCTGGTCAGGACTTCGCGCCGTGTGCCGCCACAAGAACGGCAGCAGGGTCCTGGTCGAGGTGTCCGGAAGGTCACTTCTGGACGCCGCGGGCCGGCCTGCCGGCTTCGAAGGAACGAGCAGGGCCCTTGATCCCGGGACAGCGAACACGCTCGCTGCCGGAGAGATCAGGAGCCGGATCGAAGCGACGCTCGCTGGGCGTTCCTTGATGACGGCGTTCCAACCCATCCGCTCCCTGGAATCAGACTCGATCACTGGAGCCGAAGCCTTGACTCGGTTCCCGGGATCTCCGAGCATTTCCCCCGAGGTGATGTTCGCCGAGGCTACCGCCGTCGGACTGGATGTTGAGCTTGAGATTCTTGCCCTCGAGACCGCACTCGCGGCTGCGAAGGGGCTGCCACTCGCGCTGTCGGTTTCTGTGAATCTCTCACCACGGGCATGCCTTGACGCGAGGCTCTCCGATATTCTCGCGGACTCCGGAATATCGACGGGCCGGATCGTGCTCGAGGTGACAGAACGCCACCACGTTGTTGACTATGGCCCTCTCGCGGCGGCGCTTGCACCTTTGCGAAGCCGTGGATTGAGGATCGCCGTTGATGACGCAGGTGCTGGCTTTGCGTCCATGCGCCACGTCCTGCTCCTCAAGCCCGATGTGATCAAGCTGGACAGGGAGATCATCGCCGGCATCGACACGGACCCGGGCCAGCGGGCCTTGGGGGCGGCCATGGTCGGCTTCGCGAAGGAAATCGGCGCAACCCTGGTCGCCGAAGGGATCGAAACCGAAGCCGAGTTAACCGCAGTAGTCGAGCTCGGCATGACGGCCGGGCAGGGCTACCTTCTCGGGCGGCCCTCCGTGCGGCCGGAGGACTGGGCACACTGGGGTGGGGCGTTCAACTAGTCCCCACCGGCTCCCAGCCTTCGCAAGCTCAGGCAGGGTCCCTCGCCGGCGTGGGCCCTCGCGGTAGGTGTCGTTTTGAGGCCTGAGAACGACACCTACTGCGAGTTAGTTGCGTTAGGGATGGCCTGCGCTGGCACTCAATTTGCTGCCAACCAACACCTTGCCCGGGCGCTCGTCCGCCGAGGGACTAAGTAACCGGAACGACCAATGAACTATGGCAGCACTCCGGTCCCTCATATCAGGAACCACAGGCCGCCGTCTTCACCAAGGGCCTAACGGCCATCTTTGATGAAACTACTCATTCGTCCCAAGTAAGAACACTCATTTTGCCGCAGAACAACACTCAATTCGGCACTTTGAGTACCTAGTCGCAACTTTCCTCTAACAAATGCAAATTACGATGGTCACTCACTTGCTACAACTCAAAGGGGAGAGAAATGAGCATTGGGAAGAAAATTCGACGCGTCATTGCGGTTGTGGTGACAAGTGCCGCTCTGTTGCTCGGTGGAATGAATGGCGCAACGGCGGCAACTGTTCCAGCGCCACCGCAGCCAATAACAACGTCGCAGTTGCAAACACCTGAACAGATTCAAACCGCGATTTCTCAGGCGTTCGACGGTGATAGCAACGGTCTAGCTTTGCTCCTTGAAAGTCCTCAGGTCTCGGAGACGCAAGCAGCGCTAAAAATCCGGCTTGAAGCGCGAGACGGCTTTCCCCGTGGACACTTCCTGGCAAACAAAAAGGCACCCGGCGGCGCGGTTGCCCCTATGTCGACGGGACGGTATGACTATTACTGCACGGGCTATAACGGAGTCACCATAGGATGGAACGGCAAGCAGATCCTGGCCTGTCACGGATGGCTTGATACCTATATCTCGGGCCGCCACGTTGCACACTACAACCCGGATCTGATTCCCCGTGGCGGACCGGTGTCAATAGGATGTGCGTATGCAGGGTTTGGTGTAATCGTGTCTCTTATGGGACCGATAGGAGCAATCGGTTGGGCCGCCTACGGTGCGGGTGTCCTTTTCGCGGCGGGAGGGGTGGTCATTTCTTGTGGATAAGGTGAAAACGACGCCTTGGTCGGCCATCATCACGACCCAGTTGGTTGCAGCGCTTGGGCTGCTGGCGTTGCTCGTTCGATTCGACGCCCGCTGGTATGACTACATTTGGGTTGTCGCCTTGGTGGCCTACGAGATCTTGGTTATGCGGTCGCTCGTCCGTCGGCAGAACAAGTAGCCGCTACGACTTAAACGACGGCGGCGCCCTTGTTCCTTTACTCAGGAACTGGAGCGCCGCCGTCGTTCGCGACTAGCCGAGCCGCTACGGTGCCGGGATCGGGAAGAATGCCCGCGGATCCTGCAACAAGGCCGGGTTGTCGAAGTCCGTGCGGTCGATGATCTTGGTTACCTCGAAGTTGCGGCCGAAGCGGCCGTCTTCGAGGGTGATCGGCCGTCCGTGGATCTTGCCCAGGGCAAACTTGGCGCCGCCCTCGATGGGGACGAGGACAGGCGTGTTGCCGGGGAGCGTCCGGAAGGCCTCGTCCTGGCGCTGGCGGTTGCGTGTGGGCTTCTTCACCAGTTGCTTCGGGGCCTTGCGGGCGGTCTTGCCCGGCCGGCGGGACGTTTCCGAAGCGTAGACGAACTGGTAGCCGTCGCCGTCGCTGTTGGCCGCCTTGGCCTTGCCTGCTGCCGGCATCCCCACCTTGTCGATCTTTTCGGGTTCAACATCGCCCACCGGGGCGCGAAGAACCCAGATGAAGTCGTCGTAGGGGTCTTCGGGAATGAACTCGTGCCGAGGCTCGGGCCAAAGGTACTCAAGGTCCTTCGGGGTGTCCGGGAAGAGCTCGGCGTAGAAGCGGGGCTCCTTCTGGAGCAGCTTGGAGCGGTGGCTCAGGTGGAAATCGGCGTCGCCCAGCCAAGGCGGCATCGGAATCTTGGAGGCATAGTCCGGGTGGGCTGCCTGGGGTGCGAACTCGGTGATGCTGGCGCGGGTGTTGTCCGGATTGCCCCGGGCGACCCATTCGTCCACCATGGCCAGACCGTAGAGAGTGAGCGCGGGGACGTAGCCCATCCACATGCGGATAGCGGGGTGGGACGGCCGGCCGAACTCAGGGATCACCAGTGCGCGAAGGATCTGCAGTGCTTCGACACGCTGCTTGCCAAGCCTTGCGGTGTCCAAGACGGCAGCACTTTGCTTGAAATCGGGGAACGGGAGGAAGGTCTGCATCCTTTCAGTTTGGGGGCCGGACGGCGTAGATCCAAGTTGACGCGGTGTGGCCTTCCCCTCGCTCGTGTTAATGGCGCCCTCTGATTGACGTTGGCAGGGATACTTGTCCCATGGAAGCCCCCTCGGAAACCTATGCCGGGAATTGGCCGGCGCGTGCGGTTCTGGGGACAGTCGACCGCGCTCGCGGCGCGGTCATTGCCCGCCGCTGGCAGCACCATCCGGTATTCGGGTCCCTCCTGCGCAGAATCAACCGCTTTCTGCCCTGAACCCGCTTTGGCTGGGCGTTCAGATGGGGCGCGTTGAGTATTCGTCCTACTCTTGTCGGGTGGAAACTTTTGGCGAATCGACGACGACGGCGGCACCTCCAGTTGCCGAACTGCACCTACACATCGAGGGGACGCTTCAGCCCGAGCTGATTTTCGCGCTCGCGGAACGGAACGGGATTGAGCTTCCGTACGCGGATCTGGACGAGTTGCGTGCACGGTACGAGTTCACGGATCTGCAGTCGTTCCTGGATCTGTACTACGCCAACATGGCCGTGTTGCGCACCGAGCAGGATTTTGCGGACATGACCAGGGCTTATTTGGCGCGCGCGGCGGCCGGTGGCGTGCGGCACGTCGAGGTCATGATGGACCCGCAGGCGCACATCTCGCGTGGGGTGGCCCTGGAAACGTGCGTCAACGGTGTGGCGTCCGCACTCGCGACGTCGGTGGAGGAGTTCGGCGTCTCGACGCTCCTGATTGCCGCGTTCCTGAGGGACATGTCCGAGGAATCTGCGCTGGAGGTTTTGGATCAGCTTCTAGCCATGGGGGCGCCGATCGCCGGCATTGGCCTGGATTCGGCCGAGGTGGGCAATCCGCCGTCGAAGTTCGAACGACTGTACCGCCGCGCGGCCGAGGCCGGACTGCGGCGGATTGCGCACGCAGGCGAGGAAGGCCCTGCTTCCTATGTGTACGAGGCGCTCGATCTGCTTGGCGTCGAGAGGATCGATCACGGCATCCGCTGCATGGAAGATCCGGCCTTGGTGGAGCGGTTGGTGGCCGAGCAGGTTCCGCTGACAGTGTGCCCCCTGTCCAACGTCCGGCTGCGCGCGGTGGATACCCTGGCCGATCACCCTTTGCCTGCAATGCTGGCAGCCGGGCTGAACGTCAGCGTGAATTCTGACGATCCCGCGTACTTTGGCGGCTACGTGGACGACAACTTCGCGCAACTTGTCGCTGTGCACGGGTTGTCTGTTGGGGACCGGGCGCGCCTAGCCGCGAACTCGGTGCGTTCATCGTTCGCGGACGAGGCCCGGAAGGCTGAACTGTTGGCCGAGGTTTCGGAGTGGGAAAGGGCATCGGTCGGTTAGTCAGTCGCGGGCACGGCGTGGAAACGGGCGGCAGGAATCCCGGGTGTCATCTTGGTAGCACGGCGTCCGGAGGCTGAGGCGTGGTGATCGGGTCCGCGTGTCGATGCACGAGTGCCCAAGTGTCGCCTTCAGGGCGATAGATGCTCGTTACCCGCAGTTCAAAGGGCGATATTTCAGATCCCCCTCCGACCTTGGCCTGCCAGTGTTCCAAGTCCAGAAAGCAAGCAAGACCGGGAGTGACGTGCTTTGTGAGCGTATCAACGGCGGTGACGTGTCCATCTTCGAAGCGTGCTGCGGCTGAATCGAGGGCCACTGATACTTGATCCCAGCCAACTGCCGGAGGACCCCAAGGATTCGCAAGGGACACATCCTCGCTGTGGGAAAAAATGGCCTTGGCGGGTTCCGGATCGCCTTTGGCAAACTGATCTAGCGCTTGATGAAACTGGTCAATGACCTCGTCAAGCTGCATTTGTTCCACCTTCTGACTGATTGGCGCATCTGGAGTAGTAGGCGAATCTTAGCGGCTCCGCGCCCGGCCGTCACCGGTCCCTGAATCTTCCCAACGGGCGGAGCTCCAGCCGCACTGTCATCAGCGGGCACGTCATAACCCAGGGTTCAAGGGGCTATCGAGGGTACCCCAACAGCTAGTTACTGACCGGTAGCCGAGACCCTTCCATCACTTGTGGTTGTTTGGGCGTAATAGTGGGTCACGACACACGGTGTTTACCAAGAACAGTCGCCAGAATTTACAGAACATTGGCAGACTGCTGAAGGAATGTTCGCCGTTGAAGGAGACCCATTGGCCAAGTCCACCGTCGAAAAAAGCAGTGTCCGTCTCAAGACCGTCCTAGACGTCTTGGCAGAGGGAACGTGGTCCGAGCAGTCGTTGAATGCCGGCGAGATCCTGGCAGAGGCGATTGTCCGCGTCCCGCTGGATGCACGCGAGAGCGAACTGCTCAGCGGAGGCATTCCGCGCGGCCACAAGAACCTGACGACGGAGACCGCGAAACTGGTCAAGGCCGGCTGGCTGGTCAAGGGCCGTTCGGGCTGGACTATCACCGACGACGGCCTCCGTGCCACCGTCGCTTTCGCCAAGCCGGACGAGTTCGTCACCGCGCTGACTGAGGGCACCCCCGTCCCGGCAGACACTCCGCTTCCGACGGCCCCCGTCAAGAAGGCCGCAGCCAGGAAGCCCGCGGCCAAGAAGGCTCCCGCCGTGGAAAAGGCGCCTGTTGCCAAAGCTGCAGCAGCGAAGGCCCCGGCCGCCAAGGCAGCGCCTAAGAAAGCGGCCGCACCCAAAGCGACTGCCGCCGTCGAGAAGCTCGAGCAGCCGTCCGCCGTCGCGATCGCTGGTGACTTCAACACGATTCTCGGCGCGCCGGAGGACTGGGCTCCGCAGTACGACGAGGTGCAGATGAAGTTCAATTCCCGTCGCAAGGTGTGGACCCTTGCCGCCACGTTGCCTGCAGGTTTCTACACGTACAAGATCGCGCTGAACCGCTCGTGGGACGAGAACTACGGCGCGTTCGGCGCCCGTGATGGTGCCAACCACGAGCTGAACCACGACGGCGGCAAGGTCACCTTCACGTACGACCACGCCACGCGGGACATCGTCACGGCTTAGCTGTAACTCCAAAGTTTTCTCCAAGTCCAAATGTGGACTTGGAGAAAACTTGGGATTGCCCGACAAGGTTGCACCGGGAACAAAGCGCCCGGGTCCCGAGGTTAGGGTAGGTCAACAGAACCTAACCGAGGAGCTAGCGATGACCGATGCCACTTTCCGCCACAATGTTGACCGCGAGCGCTTTGAAGTGCTCGCCGATGGCCGCGTGATCGGTAAGGCCGCGTACAAATCGTACGACGACGGCGGGTCCCCGCAGCGGATCTTCTACCACACCGTGATCAACGAGGAGTTCGGCGGGCAAGGGCTGGCGGGCAGGCTCGCCGAAGTGGCCCTGAACGAGACCGTGAGTGAGGGGCTCGGGATCGTGCCGGTGTGCCCCTTCATCAAGAAGTTCCTCACCAAGCACCCGGAATACGTGGCGAACGCGGCTGCCCCGACCCTGGCGCACTTGGAGTACCTCAACGCTGCCCTCGTTCCGGCCGCCAGGGCCTAAAAGCGGCGGGTCGCGCCGCCGTCGAGCCTCACGAATACATCAATGAACCGGGAGTCGTCAGGACTTCGCCGGTCTCCAGCCAGGTCTTGAGGCCGGAGAGGATCATCGGCCAACCGCCGTAGATCTGGTCGTTGCCGCCCTCGCGCAAGTCGCTGTGGGTGACGGTCAGATGGCAAGAGTCGCCGACGGGTTCGATCTCCCAGGTGACGCGTGATGTGCCCTCGGCTTTGACGTCCTCGCCCCAGAGGGCGCGCATGGTCTGGACGAGCCGTCGCGGGGGATCGACCTCCACGTTTTCGCCTTCGCCGAGAACCATTCCGTTGGCCTTGGGATTGTGCATCTCGTAGTGCCCGCCCGGCGTCCAGTCGGCAGTGTGGGTGTTGCCGAACTGGTATTTGCTGCGGGTGTCGCTGTCCGTGATGGCATCCCAGAGCCGTTCCGGAGTGGTCTTGATGTAGATTTCGAAGATCTTTTCCACGGGACTTTCCAATCTGGTTTTGAGGTCGCTCAACGCAGCGGCCCATGGTTCTGCATATTTGCTCACCCAGCGGTCGTGGACGAGCCTGATGGGTACCGGATTCAGGTAATGGAGCTTTTCGCGACCGCGACGGCGGGTCACAACCAGCCCGGCTTCCTCAAGGATCTTGAGGTGCTTCATGATCCCGAAACGGGTCATGTCGAACCGTGCTTCAAGCGCGCTGAGCGTCTGCCCGTCCTCGCGGAAGAGCTCGTCGAGCAGATCCCTGCGGGTCGGGTCGGAGAGTGCCTTGAAGACGGCGTCCATGCATTCAGAATAGGTGACCATTTGGTCACATGTCAACGGATTCGGGCGGTCTGAAACTGGGCGGCTCTATGTTCGCGTGGGTCTGAAGTAGTGGTTGCGTCGGGGTGTTTGGCGGGGGTCGAGGTGGGGTGGTGGTTTGAACCATGCCGTGCCGGTTTCCATGGTGATGGTCCAGTGTTCTTTGTGGATGACGTGGTGGTGGTGGCTGCATAGCAGGGTGCCGTTGTCGGTGCTCGTGGTGCCGCCCTGTGACCAGTAGGTGATGTGGTGGGCTTCGCACCAGGGTGCGGGGATGGTGCAGTCGGGGAAGGTGCAGCCTTGGTCGCGGGCGATGATGGCTTTGCGGATGTGGGGCGGGAAGATCCTGGTGGTGCGGCCGATGTCCAGGACGCGGCTGTCGCTGCCGAGCAGGACGGGGATGATGTCCGCGTCGCAGGCGATCTTGCGGATGACCGAGGGGTGGATCGGGCCTTGGAAGGTGGAGGCGCCGGTGCCGGGGCGGGGGCTTGTGCCTGGGCGGGGGTTCGCGGCGGTGGGGGTTTCGCGGTCGATGCGCTTGAGCAGGTCTTGGTAGTCGATGGTGACCATGACCTGGGGGCGGAGTCCGCCGTTCGCCGGCAGCCCGCCGGTGGCCAGGGCGATGCTGCAGGCGCCGGTGAGTCCGTCGAGCAGCTTCTGTGCCCGGGAGCGGCGGTCCAGGGCGGGGTGGCCGGCGGGGTCGTCTGTGTGGTGCTGGAGGCGGGGGTTGGCGGCGGTGTTCATGGCGGTGGCGAGGGTTTCGAATTGTTCGGCGGTGGCGAAGATTTCCAGGTGGTGCAGGCCGCGGCGGGGTTTGCGGATGAATGCTCCTTGGCGGTGGCGGAGTTCTTCTTCGCCGGGTTCGGTTCCGTCCTGGTCTATGGCATCGACCCAGCGCTTGGCCATGCGGTTCACGAAATCGGGGTCGCTCTGCACGGCGGTGTGGGTGAGTGAGTGCTCCATCTGCAGGGTGGTTTCCTGATCGGCGAGGTGGCGTACCTGGTCCAGGGCCGTGCTGATGATGGTGGCCGATCGGGACGGCACGGCTGCGGTGGAAAGGGCCGCGGCGAGGACTTCGTGGCGTTCGGGTACGTCCTGTCCGGTGATCCCTGTCCGGGGGAGCACGCCGGAGGCCAGGGTGAGCCGGCGCCTGGCCTCGCCGATGCCGATCCGCAGCCTGGCGCGCAGGAATTCGGCCGCGTTCCGGTAACCGTCGTCCACCGCGCCTACTGAGGCTTCCGTGGGTTCGGTCCAGCCGGTCCGCCACCCCGGGGCCGCGGATGGCTGCCGTGCCGCCTGGGCTTCGCTGCGGGTCCGTTCCACGGCCTGGGCGGCGACGAGCTGCAAGAACTCCACCGTCCGGGAGATCTCTTCGACCTTGCCGGCGAAATCCGCGGCATCGGGGAAAGCGAACGAGCGGGCGTCGGAGAGAGCGGTTGCGCGCAGCGCATCCATCGCCGCCACCGCCAGGTCAAGGCCACCCGCGGGGGACGGTGCGGCGGCGGCCGGGTTTTGGAACTGGGAAGGGATCTGGAACTGGGAAGGGGTCTGGAGCTGGGAAGGGTTTTGATGCTGGGCGTGGCGGGCAGCGACGGGCTTCAGGCGGCGGGACAGGCGTCCCGGCGCCGCGATCCCGCCGTCGGGCAGGGCTGCCCGACGTGCCACGAGTTGACCGATGCCTTCCATGACTAAACCCTGTCACGGGGGTCTGACATTTAAGGCTCCCGCACAGCCCTTCGGCGTCGCGAAAAGCGAAACAAGGAAAACTGGTCCCAAAATCAGGTGCTGAGTTCCCAATGAATCCGGATCGCGTCAGCGATCGGGCCGGCGGTGACGTCTACCTGAAAGGCCACGGGCGCGGTACCTGTCGCTTCAATGACGGTGTCGTGGTAAACCCGGCCGCATGACGGACACAGGGTGTAGAGGTCCTCATCGTCGGGCCACGCGGCCAGTCCGGCAGGGACCGGCGACTCTGCTCCCGCGTAAACAGGGACGCCCTGCGAGTTGGCCTGAATCAATCCCTCTTTGCTGACCGTGTTTCCGCACAGGCAAGTGATCGTGGTGACATCATGACCGATGACATCAGCGAATTCAGTGTCCATTTGAGCTCCCCGGCGTCGGAAGAGACGTTCTGCTTGTAGTTTATGCCTGCCGATCCGCCGGATGTTTGACCCCGCGCGACTTAGCTGACGGTTTACCCGTTGTTACCCGACAGCCGGGGCGGGAAGATGTTCCCATGCTGCCTGAGGAGCGTTTCAACGTGCTGGTCGATGAATTCAGGGCCAGCCCCGGCGTGAGCGTGCCGGGAGAACCGGGGCAGCGCGGATTCGGTTCGAACGCGCTGAAAGTTCACGGCTCGATTTTTGCAATGATTTCCGGAGGAAGGCTCGTTGTGAAGCTGCCGCACCAGCGTGTTGAGACGCTGATCGGAACCGGAGTTGGTGCGCCGTTTGACGCCGGAAAGGGCCGTGCAATGAAGGAGTGGCTCACCGTCACTGCTGACGATGAGGAGACGTGGCTGGCCCTGGCACGTGAGGCCTTGGACTTCGTGGGGTCTCAGCGAAGAACACAGTGAAGGGAAGCGATGAAATCCAACGAACTGCTGCAGGATGCTTTTGGCCGGATCCGTGACGTAGTGGCCGCAACCCTGGAAGGGGTCGACGACGAGTCCCTGGTCCGTCGGCCCGCCGGCACCGGAAACTCGATTGCGTGGTTGATCTGGCACCTCAGCCGCGTGGAGGACGTCCAAGTCGCGTCCGCCGCCGGGATGAAGCAGGTCTGGACTTCGCAGGATTTCGCCGGCCGTTTCAAGCTGCCGCTGCCCGAACGCGACACTGGCTATGGCCACTCGAGCGATAAAGTCGACGCGGTTCAGGCCCCGCCGGAGCTACTGCTCGAATATTACGACGCCGTCCACCGGCAGACGATGGCGTTCGTGAAAACGCTCGACGACGAGGACCTTGATCGCATCGTCGACACCCGCTGGGACCCGCCGGTTACACTCGGCGTGCGGCTGGTCAGCACGATTGCCGATTGCCTTCAGCACGCGGGGCAGGCCGCCTACGCCAAAGGCCTAGGCGGCCGGTGAGCGTACCCCTCATGCCACGTTGCGAGATACCGCGTTCCGAGGTTTGAAGACCAACCCCAAGACGGCTGCCAGGGCGAGCGCGGAAAGGACGGTTGCCGACCAGAACCCGGCCCGCCCGCCGGTCAGGAAGTCGCCGGGGATCGCGAAGGCTGCGTAGATAGAAGCCACGATGGCCAGGCCGACGGCGCCGCCCAGTTGCTGCATTGTCTGGAAGAGTCCCGACGCGGACCCTGCGTGCTCGGGTTCGACATTGCGAAGCGCGAGCGTCGTCAGTGGCATGAACGTCATGCCGGCGGAGATTCCAGTGCCCAGAAGTGCAAGCAAAACAAGGGCGAACGGGGTGTCCGTCTTCAGTTGTGTGAGCGGCAAGAAGGCGACGACGCGAAGCGCGGTGCCAAAGATCACCAGCCGGACGGCCCCGAAGCGCTCAAGTAGCCGCGGGACGATCCGCGACATCGCGAAGATGCTTAGCGGCATCGGCAGGAACGCAAGCCCGGTCACCATCGGCGTGAGGTGCAGATCGTCTTCGAGGTACTGGACCATAAGGAAGAACATCGCCAGCATGCCACCGTAGGTTGCCGCCATCGCGGCCAGCGCCGCCAGTCGGCTCGGGCTGCGCAGCAGTTGCGGTCGGAGCAGCGGGTGCGCCACCCTCCGCTCGGTAACGGCGAGAACTGCGATCAGCGCTGCGCCGACAAGCAGGCCGCCGATCGTGCGCGGGCTGGACCAGCCGACGTCGCCCGCTTGGATGAGGCCCCACACGATGGCGACGGCGCCGCCCGTCGCGGTCACCGCTCCGAGGAGGTCGAAGCGTCCGGGCCGCCGGGGAGTTTCCGCGACGAGGCGCGGCACCGCAATGAGGACGACGACGCCGATCGGCACGTTGATGAAGAGGGTCCACCGCCAGCTGGTGGTATCGGTGAGGAGCCCGCCGAGGATGAGCCCGAGCGCGCCTCCCATGGAGGCAATGGCGGAGAACAGGGCGAGCGCCCGGTTCCGCGCGCCGTCGTCCTTCGCGCTGGTGGTGATGAGCGCGAGGACGCTCGGGGCGGCGAATGCGGCGCCTAGGCCCTGGAGTGCGCGCGCGATGACGAGGAGTAGGGGCGAGGTGGCCAGGCCACCAAGCAATGAGAAGAGCGTGAAGGCCGCGACGCCCACCAGGAAGGTGCGACGACGGCCGACGACGTCCCCGATCCGTCCGCCGAGCAGCAGGAGGCCGCCGAAAGCGACGGCGTAGCCGTTCAGGACCCAGCTGAGCTCGGCCCGGTCGAAGTGGAGGTCGGTGGCGATGTGGGGGAGCGCGACGTTCACGACGGTCGCGTCGAGGACAAGCATGAGTTGGGCCAGCATGACCAGCCAGAGGCCAATGCTGCCGGCGCGACGGCCGGATGTGATGATCCCGGCGGGTGCGCGTGTGGCGATTGTGGGTGTCATGGGAGGTGTCCTGTTCTAGCCGAGGGGGCTGACGTACACTAAGAGGAGAGTTGCTCCGTTTAGAACTATACGGAGACAGTCTCCGTTTTGCAATGGTGTATTGAAAGGTGTTTCTGTGCGCGCTGACGCCCAACGCAACCGCGACCGGATCGTGGAGGTTGCGCGTGCACTCTTCCGTGTCAAAGGCTTTGAAGCCGTCTCCATGGACGAAGTTGCCAAAGCGGCCGAGGTGGGACCCGGTACGCTCTACCGGCACTTCCCGACCAAAGAGTCGCTGTACGACGCGGTCCTCGAGGCGTGGGCAGAAAAGGTCCGCACCGCCGTCGACCGGGCACTGTCCCTCGACGCCCCGGCGCGGGAGCAGTTGTTGAGCTGGCTGACCGACTATGCGTCGATGCTGACAGAACACAAGGGTGCGGCCGCGCGGATCACCGCGGCGCTAGGCGACCCGGGTTCACCATTTGCGGCAAAGTGCCAGACCTACCTCGGCGCTAATCAGCGCGTGATCGAGGCGTTGGACTCCGCCTTGCGCCCTGGAGTCGATGCGATGCAGATCAGCCGGCTCGTCGGCGGTGTGGCCGCAGTGGTAGATAACAGCGAACTTCCGGCCGATGCGGCAGCATCCATGCTCGCGGTAGTCGCTGACGGACTTGTAGCTTCCTGACTGATTCAGAGCGCGCGTCCGGGGACGCTCCCCGATCCTCCTGCACTCTCGGAGCGCTTTGCCCTGTGTCAGGCGACCCTCGCTCACTTATGGCGCGTTTTTCGCGTTCGCTCGCTCACTATGACGACGGCGCACGGGTGCGCAGGAGCGTTTAGCACTGGCGGGCTACTTGCGCCGTGGCGCCATCCTCGCTGAACTTTCCCTGGCCTGCGTATGCCCTAAGTGCCTTGCCGCCGACCGCCGTCGTGCGCCCTCCGGGTGCAACACGGGCAACACTCGCAAATTCGTTAACTAATTCGAGTAGGGATCACTCAAGGCTGCCCAGAAGCCCGTCCGTAGGATCCGAAGTGAGCCGAAGATGGCTCACTGCCATTGCTTTTGGGATGCAATGTGCGGCAGCACCAACCCCCGGCAGGGCCCTGAACCATGCCAAGGACGCACATCATGAAGACTGCAAAACTCATGGCCGTCGCTTGCCTTTCGCTTGCTTGGATAGCCACAACATTCACCCCCGCGAATGCCGCACCCTTGGAGGCTTCGGGCATCGTCTTGGGCAGCGACATCTCCTGGCCCCAATGTGGTGGCTGGCTACCTTCCGGCCAGGCGTTCGGGATCGTCGGAGTGAACGACGGCCGGCCGGGCACCGCGAATCCCTGTCTCGCCGAACAGTTGGGCTGGGCCAACGGTTCGGCGGGCGGGACGAGCCAGCCGGCGTCCGCCGTGTATGTGAATACCGCCAATCCCGCGGGGTATGGCGGCTGGTGGCCGGCATCCGATGCGGAGGTGGGCGTGAGCGGTCGCAACCCATATGGGAGCTGCGACGGGACAGCTTCGGCGGCGTGCGCCTACCTCTACGGTTATGGAATGGCCTTCGACGACGTCAATCGTTACGGGATCAGCGACCCCGCCAAGCGCATGTGGTGGCTGGACGTGGAGACCGGGAACGCCTGGTCCTGGGACACTGTGGCCAACGCCGCGGTTATTGAAGGCATGGCCTCCTTTTTGCAGAGCATTGGCGCGGCGGTGGGCATCTACTCAACCTCGTACCAGTTCGGACTAATCGCCGGTCGGCTTCACCCCGACAGCAACCTGAACGGACTTAAGAGCTGGCTTGCCGGAGCAACGTCTCCGGAGTCCGCTGTGGAACTCTGCTCCGCCCCGCCACTGACAGCCGGCGGCGTGGTTGCGCTCACCCAATTCACCACCGACTTCGACTACAACTACTCCTGCATTCCGCCTGCGCCGCCGCCACCCCCGCCGCCAGCTCGGGTTGTGGCCCCGCCAAAGCCCCCGGTCCCGACGGTGACTGAATATGCCAACGGAAAGCGCAAGCCGGTACTGTCCATACCGCAGGGCTGACGGCTCCCCGCCGAGGTTCGTGACGCGTCGTTTCGTGACCTCAGGCAACGATGGACCAGACTTAGGGACGTGACCAACAAACCCCGCCCCGGCCTAGCGATCGCTGCACTGAGTCTCGGGACGGCGCTGAACCCGCTGAACTCGTCGATGATCGCCGTCGCGCTCGTGGTTCTTCGCCAGGACTTCGCGCTCGACGTCGCCACGGTCACCTGGGTGATCACGTCCTTCTATCTCGCCTCGGCGGCTGGCCAGCCGCTCATGGGCCGCCTGGCGGACCGCTTTGGTCCGCGGAGGTTGTTTACCTTCGGCATGGCAGTGGTCGCAATTTCATGCGTTCTGGCGCCGTTCTCGCCGAACTTTGCGCTGGTCTGCGTGGCCCGCGCGCTCATGGCGGTGGGGACCGCGACGGCGTACCCGTGCGCCGTCGTCATGGTCTCGACGCTCAGCCGGCAGGCGAACATCAGCTCCACCCGGCCTCTGGGGCGGATCCAGATGGCGAACACCTCGGCCGCTGCGGTGGGACCCGTCGTCGGCGGCCTCCTGGTGAGCCTGATCGGCTGGCAGGCGCTGTTCGCGATCAACGTGCCGATCTCGCTTCTGGCCCTGATCGTGGTGCAGCGTGTGGCGCCGCCCGACGTCGGACGCGAAAGCGGCAAGCTCTCCGCCCTCCTTCGCGATTCGGACATTCCGGGCATCCTGGCGTTCATCGCTTCGTTGACGCTGGCGATGATGGCGCTGCTCAACGTCATGCCGGCCTACCGCTGGTGGTTCATCGCCGTCGCTGTTGTATTGGCCGCGCTGTTTGCCTGGCGCGAGTTGCGTTTCAGTCCGCCGTTCCTGGACTTGCGGCTGCTCGGCCGGAACCGGCCGCTGCTGCTGTTGTACTTGGGTTTCGCGGTGTTCAGCGCGGTCTACTATTTTGCTTTCTTCGGGCTTCCGCAGTTGCTGCAGCAGGCGGGAAAGTACGACGCCGGGGTGGTCGGCCTGCTGATGCTTCCCCTTGCTGCCATGTCGGTTTTCATGACGCCGGTGACGGTGCGGTTCATTGAGCGGTTCGGCGTGCGGTCCGTGATGATCGCCGGCGTCGTGCTTTTGGCGCTGGCTTCCGGTGCGCTCGGGGTGCTGACGCTGTCCTTCTGGCCCCCGCTGGTGCTCGTGCTCACCGCGCTGATGGGTGTGCCGTATGGGGTGGTCAGCACGGCATCGAACCAGGGCTTGTATGTGTCCGCACGGCCCGAGGATAGGGGAGTGGCAGCCGGGATTTTCCAGACGTGCCGATACCTCGGGGCCATCACGGCGACGGTGCTCATTGGTGTGCTGTACGGTCCCGGGGTCAACCAGGCAAACTGGGGGCTCATGGTGTTGGTGATGCTGGGGCTGAGTGCGGTGGTGTTTGTGTTGGCCCTGGCTTGGCGGAAGCCGGGGGCAGTGGGTTAAGTCCCATCGCGCCGCTCCGAAACCCGCTGCGGCTCGACAGACCCCCTATACCTACTCCGACCCACCTTGACCACTCATTTTCAGTGCAATGCCCACTCAATTTCAGTGCAATGCACACTGAGTGATCATTTTCGCCCGTAGCGTTGGATAGATTGTCAGGCTAGGGCTCTGGGGCGCTCTCCGCAGATTTGGAAGGCCACTAGGCTCTCACATTTCAAAGCTGCGTTAGGAGTTGGGAATTGTTCGAAGAGGAAACCCGACGGGCACTTGACTACGTGTCTCGCGGCGTGAGCGTACGGATCGTCGGCGGCCCCGGAAGTGGAAAATCGACGGTCCTGCAGTCGATCGCCGCTGGCCTCGAAAAGGCCGGTGTCACGGTCTACAGCCTCTCGGGTTCGCGGCTCCTGAATGAGACCCCGTTCGCAGGGATTGGCGCACTCGGACTGGAAGGGCGCGGGCAAGAGAATGGGCCGCTAGGAGTCGCGAACGTGCTTGCCGAACGGTTGGCTCGGCGAGGCCGCCGGGCGCTCGTTGTTGACGATATCGATGAGCTCGACAAGGAATCAGCGGCAGTCATTGACATTGTTCAAGGGCGGACCCAACGGCCGCTTGTGATGACGATGGACGATGCCCCACTGTACTCAGGGGCCTCAGTGTTCATGCCTGCCCGATGGCCGGAGGCAACGATTCGACTCAGTCCTCTTCACTACGATCAAGTCAACAAACTGCTGGCCCAGACACTCGGGTCGCCGCCGGATGTGGATTTGACCACCGCCGTGCTCATGAAATCTGGAGGCAGCCCGGGACTCGTGGTCAGGATCGCCCAAAGCGCAGAGCTGAGCAAGCAACTTATCCTCCATGGTGGACAGTGGAGAATGGGTGGGCACACACTCTGGAACGAATATCTACAGAGCACCGTCCAGGAACTCCTTCACGGACTAAGCGCCGATGAACGGACGGCTTTGCATACCCTGTCCGTGGTGGGAGCCCGGCCGCTGGGGTCCCTGAAGCCAGTAGTTGAGGCAGATATCCTGGACAGGCTCGAAATGCGCGGGCTGGTTGCGCTCACCGAAGACAGCGGCGGAGCCATATGGGTAAGCGTTAGTCCGCACATTATTGTCGACCATTTCCGTGACCCTCACATGCGATCCTCCCGCAGGGTGCTGGCGGACCGGAGTAACCGGGAGATCGATTCCCATGACCCGCCGGTAAAGAGTTCCTCGCCTGAGCTTCTCGCCGAATTGATCGGAGACTTGCGGAGTGAAGCCGGCGGCGGCACGGCTGCGACGCAGCATTTCCAAGAACAACTACGGGAACTGGAGGAATCACAATTCAGCGTCTGGGGGTCCGAAAAGACCATGTCCAACGCAGCAGCGTTCCTCAAGTTCTATTGGGGCGGCCCGATCGACCCGTCACGCATCGAACAAGTCTTCAGCGAAACCGAGACGGCTGGCGCTGATTCCGGCGATCACTTCTTCTTCGCCATGACGCGGGCGCTGTGGGCCATCGTCAGCGGCGGGGAAGCATCCGCCGCGACGGGCATACTCCAGGCGATCGGCCAAGCTCACCCCGATTGGAGTGCAGAAGCCCAGGCGTTCGCACTCTACCTGCAGGCGTCTTTTGACCGAATGCCTTTGAACCTCGACGAAACCCTGGACAGGCTACGCAGCCGCCATCCCGAGAGTGGCGTTCTGCCAGTCATCCGGGGCATTCTGGAGCTCTACCGCTTCGACGCCCAGGCTGCCCTCCGGGCCCTTGATTCAGCAGATGGCTTCGACCTTGCCGCAGGCATGGAACCGTTCATCCGCGGACTCGCTCTCCATATTGCCGGCCACGGCGAAGAAGCAATGATCTTCTCCCTCAGTCAACGAGCCGCGGCACGGCGCCGCCTTGATCAGTTCGGCTTCGTCGCGAGTAGCTACGTTGCGGTACTGGCCATGACACAACAAGGACTCAGCAAGGAAGCTGACTATGTAATGACTGGCGTGTTCGCGCTCGGCCGGCCCGGCTTCCTCGTGAGCTTCCTCCATGACGCCTTGCTCAGAATCGCCGGCCTTCGCGTATTGGCCAGCTCCGGTAAGAATGTCCCCTCGCTGGGGATTCAGGCACGCAAAGACGCCGCCGACATCGGCCCCCTGCCTGGAACCGGAAAAGCAGTCTATGAGCTCGTTACCGGGAAATACGCCGATCCAGCCGAGTTTGATGAAAAGGCTGCCGACCTTCTGGAACAACAACTAGACCGGGGTTACATCACCGAAGCCGTGTATGCCTCATTGTTCATGCTGTCCCTCTACCCCGGACACAAGATCCTGGAGACCACGCAACGGCTACTGCAGGAAAACGGCGTGAACACCCATGCCCAGTTCCTTGCCATCGCCGGTGCCATTCGGGACCGCGACCACCAACTACTGAAGATTCTCCTGGACCAATACGAAGTGGACTTTGACCTTCCCGCGATCACCAGGCTCCTGAAAGGCGTGGTGAAGGGTCACCTCCTCAAACGCCACCGAGGTTTGGCCAAAACCTTTCATCAAATCATCTCAACTTTCGAAAACCGCTTCCCGCCAGAAGGGGTACTACTGACCCTCGACACGGGAGGGCATCCTCAGGGTCTGACTCCTCGGGAGAGGGAAATCGCCATCCTGGCAGGCAGCCAACGCACTCCCGAAATCGCTGCCCTCCTGGGGATCAGCCCACGGACCGTGGAAAACCACATCTCCAGAGCCCTTGCCAAGACCGGAACCACCACGCGCCAGTCCCTTTATGAGCACGCTCGAAACTCCCAAACAAGCGGTGGATAACTGGACGCCCGGCCGCAGATCCTCGGCTGCAATTCAGCTGGGAGTATGACTGCTCTTCGGCTGCGCCCGCCACGGTGAGTCCGGTCGCTCCCTGAGTTGGGGCTTGACGCACTCCCTATCTGGCAGTGTCAAGCGTTTTGCTATTAATGAGTGGTGAGTACTCGAAATTGAGTATGTAAGGACCTCAAATTGAGTGGTCACAAAGCCGGAATTGAGTAATATCGAAGCCTGCACGGATGGATCAATCCATTCTGGTTCTGACCATAAAATTAAAGTCCTCCGATCTGTTATTAAAATATCTTGACTAGTTTATCTGTCCTGAATACTTTCGTTGTGAAGCAATCTGCTTCGTCGGGGCGCCCCACCCATCATCACTCGCAGTTTGGCGCCCCAAGGTCGGCCAGTTTTTGGGTTGGGGGATTTTGATGGTTCACGTATCACGTTGGACGAGAGTTTTGCATCTGTTGACCGCACTCGTTGCGGCTGTGGCTGTTGTTTTTGGTTCGGTAGCTCCGGCTACTGCCAATGCTGCCGAGAACCGGACAGTGGTGGGTAGCGGTGAAGGGGCCGTTTTGCTGGAGCCGACGAAGGCGCAGAAGGCCGAGGCGATAAAACGGCTGGAGCAAGCCCGCCAGCTGGACCCTGCCGGTTTCGCGAACCGGCTGGAACTGATTCAGGGATCGAAGGAGCTCAGGGAGTATTTGTCTTCAGACAGCCGTTTCGATAGTGGATTGCAGCAGCAGTTCCTTGCGGCATCCATGCCTACGGACGTCCTGGAATCTCTGGTTTCACTCACGGATTCCGGATACCTGACCCTTGAATTGGCGGATGGTCCAAACAAAACTAAGGTTGCCAAGCTAATTAAGGCTGAGCCGAGCATGATCGGTGGCGGTAAGGGGTCAATGGGGATGAAGCCGATGTTTCCTCAGTGCCCGTCCGCGTGGGCTGCCCTATGGGCCTGGTGGGGCACAAACTCGGCTTTCTGCGGCGCGATGGGCTTCTTCGGCCCCATGGCCGCATTGGGATGCTCGGCAGCCGTGGCGATCGCCGGGTCCGTTATTGACTTCAACAGGGGATGTCGATGAACGCCGGGACTGATTCGACCGTACGCAATTATTGGCTCGCACTGTCAGCGTTGTTCGGGGTAACTGTCAGCGTAGTGTCAATGACAGACCCGCCATGGTCATTGATCATGGTCGCGGCCTTCATCCTCTTTGCTGTCCTGCAAGCCATTCACTACCGCCAGCTGGGCCGCGAAATCCAGGGGAAGCTGGCTACGGCCAATCCTGGAGCTGGAGTTGTCGCTGCCGTTTTCGGCGGCGCCGCGGTTCTCATCCACGGGACACCCATTGCCCTTTGGGCAGGGCCCGTTCTTGGCCTGGTGACGTTCGTAGGCATGTACCTGTTCCTTCACCGGTACGGGCGCTTCCACAAGGGCGCTACTTCGAATTAGCCGAAACCTTGAGCAGCGTTGTTCGGATGTGGCCAATAATGACAATTGTCCCGGTGCTGGGGATCGTCTTTGCCAACCTGTATCTGCTCAATCTCGGCGTCTACCCTCCGGTGGATTTCTTGGTTTATCGGTACGCTTCGGTAGCGTCTTGGCCCGGGGAAGATATTTATGCCCGCAACGTTTTTGGGGAACTTCTGCCGTCCGAGGGCCTGCCTTTCGTCTACACGCCTTTCGCAACTGCGCTCCTATCTATCACGAGTTTGTTTTCTACCCAGGTGTCCTTCATGCTGTGGACCACAGGCTGCGTGGCAACTTTGGCGTTCATCATTGGTATTTGCCTGCCGCAGTCTTTGCCCAGGCGACGGATGATATGGCTAGCGCTTCTCTTTCTGGGCTGTTGTGCCACGGTCGTCGCCCAGCACTTGGTGTGGGGGCAGATCAACTTGTTCCTCGCCGGACTCTGTCTCGCGGATTTCGTCCGTCACACCAATGGAAGGTTGTCCCGGTTTCTTCCGAAAGGGGTGCTGATAGGGATCGCCGCCGGTATCAAGCTGGACCCGGCCATCTTCATTCCATATCTCTTGATGACAAGACAATGGCGTATGGCCGGCTCTGCCATGGCGGGCTTTGCTGGGACGGTCATTATTGGTGGGATCATGTTTCCCGCCATATCAGTCACTTATTGGTTCTCAAGCGTGTGGCAGCTCAGCTCAAAGGTTGATCTGGGCACCCAGTTCGCCAGCGCTGGCAACAACTCCATACAGGGGGCGGCCGGAGCGATCGGGCATTGGGCGGTCTCGCCCTCCAAGGTCATTGTTATCGTTGTGGCCGTTCTCGGCTTGTTGGCTGCTGCGGAGATCTTCCGTGTGGGACATACGCTGGCGGCAGCTCTGACTGTCGGAATGACTGCGAACGCAACGATAGGGACGTTCTTCGCGCTAAGGAGCCGCACCTCGCCTCTCGCGGCAGCAATACTCTCCCAACGCCGCTTGGAAGGACGCCCAGCCAAGATCTAGAAATTCCGCCCTCCCTCAATAGCGGTGCCGGGCAATTCCGACGAGAGGTCAGTACATCTTATGGATAGAAATAGTGCACCAAGCAGAGGCCAGCTGTTACTTCCTGTCCGAGACGGAAGCTTGGTCGAGGTCCGCGGACGCCTGTTCACGGGGGCCGACGGGCATGCTTATGTGCGGCCGAGATTGCACCCTGATGAACCGAAGATCAGCTTGCGCGAGCAAGCTCAAATGGGCACAACAACAATCAGAATCAGGGTCACGGGCCTTGAAACTGGTGAGTCGGGGCTTGGCAACCTGGAGGGTTCCTGGAATACCATCCGAGGCGTTCTAAGCGGGATGAGGATCGAAGTAACTGCTGTGCTCGATACCCCTGCACAATGGCTCGACTCGTGGGAGGAAACGGACCCGAGATACGAAGAGGCGGAGGCTGATGCGCCGTCGGAGTGGTTCCTTAGTCCGGACCGCCAGAAGCTTCTGGAAGGAATCTTTGCCAGCTTTGATGAGCACAAGGACTTCTATCCTCTTATTTCATTGGGACTTAACGGCACCTACGAAGGCACCTTCCGCGCCACGTTGTACATGCTTGCGATCAACCAGAGCTTCGCATCGTGGGCAGGCAACTTCAGCGCCGACGACCTCCTAGTTCAATCATTCGTGAGGGCCTTGTAGCTGGGGGTTGTTGTGCGTTGGAGAAGCAATGCAGGCATAGTTACAGCGATGCTGATCTCCGGGGCCGCGTTGACTGCCTGCGACGGGGGTGTCCAACGTCATGCCGGCTCAATGCGAGTTACGGATCCGGTCCAGATTACCGAAGCGGCACCGCAAGACGGGGCGCTGGCGTCAGCGGCAAGCCTCATCACCAAAGAGCTAAGCGGCGACCCCAACTTCGGGTCAGTCGCCCTTGAACAGGGGAAGCTCGTCATCACGTGGCACGGCCCGGAGAACGCCCGCATCGCACTTTTGCGCGACCAACTCCCCGGCGTTGACATCTCGATCCGTTCAGCAGCGTGCGTTCCGGGAACTGTCATGGACCGGGCGGGAACCCTCTTAACAGAAGATGCAAGAGTCAGGGTCGTCGGGATGGCCAATGACGGATCCCATGTGGTGGTCACGGTTTCAGAGGGCGCAGACAATAGTGCCCTGGTTGCCGCCTATGAAGCGCGGCTCGGCTGCCCGGTCCGCCTCGAAACGGGGGACGTGGTCCCGGCCACGGGGAACCATTGACACCCTCATGAGGCCGGAATATCGTCGGCCGTATCGAGGTTGGTGGTCTCGTTCCAAGTGGTTTCGGCGCTGCCTTTGGGGGAGCTCCGCTAGTCGGTTGTGCTAGCGAGGAGAGTCCTCAATGTCTTGGGAATTGTCATGAGAGCCACGCGAGCCACAGCTTTCAGGATGGATCCACGCGAGGCCGGTTTGGTCGCGGTTCTGCTCGTCCTCGCGGCCGTGAGCTGGATCGTTTCTGCCGTGCAAACGTCCGGGATGGACATGGGGCGTTGGACAGATCCTGGACCGCTGGGCTTCTTCCTCACGACTTGGGTGGTGATGCTCGCGGCGATGATGTTTCCCTCGGTGGCGCCGATGGTGGTTGCCTACGCCCGGATCACCCACCACCGTCGGGAGACTGGGCGCTATGCCCCGGCAGGTTCCACCGCCGTATTCGTGGCTGGCTACTTGATCTCGTGGACGATCTTCGGCCTCGCCGCGTACGCGCTCTACGCACTAGTTGCGTCCCTCATCCCCGGTTTGTTTTCCTCCGATCCGGGCGGTCGCTACTTGGCAGCTGGAGTGATCTTCTTGGCGGCCGTGTACCAGCTCACGCCGGCCAAGAACGTCTCCCTGATGAAATGCCGGACGCCGATGGACTTCATCCTGCGGCGAATCCGCTACGGACGTTTTGGTGCGCTGCGTCTCGGGCTCGAGCACGGTGCTTGGTGCGTTGCCTGCTGCTGGGCGCTGATGGTGGCACTCTTCGCACTCGGCGTCATGAGCGTCGGCTGGATGGCTGTGGTCGGGGCGTTCATTGCCTTGGAGAAGATGCTCCCGTGGAGGCGGATCGCCAACCGATTGGTCGCCGTCGCGCTGGCCCTGATCGCGGTGGCTATCGCCGTTGCGCCGGGGATGGGGCCCTGAGTCGGGATGTAAATGCGGGGGAAAAAATGGGACGGTCTCATTCATGAAGGAGTCGGAAAATGGCTGGCAGTAAACTGATCGAGCGCTTTTACAAAGAGATCCTCGAGGGTGGGAATCTCGATCTCATTGATGAACTGGCTACGGATAACTTGATCGATCACGAGCAGGCTCTTCCGGGGCAACCGCCCGGCAAGGAGGGCGCCCGATTCTTCGTCAACGCCATCCGAGCGGCGTTCCCGGATATCAAGGTCAAGACGATCGAGCCGGCGCTGGCCGACGGAAACCTGGAGGCGTGCTACGTCGTTCTCACGGGCACGCACAGTGGGGAAATGGCAGGCGTTCCGGCGACGGGCAATAGCGTCGAGTTCGACAGCACCGACATCATCCGCGTCGAGGACGGCAAGGTTGCTGAGCATTGGGGAACCACGAACAACCTGAGCCTCATGCAGCAGATCGGCGTCGTACCCCAGTAGCGATTCCCCAATAGCGTCTCCCGCCCGCGCTCCTAGCAGCGGGCGGGAGGCATTCGGAGGTGAGCCGGGAAGTCTGGTCGGCAGGTCGATAAGTCTGTCATGGAACCGGAGATCCCCGTGAAAATTCCGAGCGGAACGTCCACCGGAGGTGGTCTGGGAAGAGGTCTGCGTTCCCGCCCCGCACTGCTGTTGGCGTTTGCCTTCGCGGTCATGGCCGATCCCGTCTCCTCGGTCGCTTACGCCATCGAGGCGGCTCTGCGCGCCCTGAACGGCGATTTGGCGTTGCTGGTCCCCACGATGGTCCTGGTGGTGGCCATCGTCGCCCTGGTCATCGTGAACTACCGGCAACTCGTGGCGCGCTACCCGAGAGGCGGCGGGGCGCCCGCCGCGGTGGGTGAGGCCTTCGGAGATGGCTGGTCCTTCGTCCCGATCGGCGCGCTGGTGGTGGATTTCCTGCTCACTATAGCGATCAGCGTCTCGGCGGGATCCTCGGCGGTGATCGCCTATTTCCCCGCCCTTGCTCCGTGGCGTTTGCTGCTCGCGCTGTGCCTGGTGGTCCTTGTCGGTGCCGCGACCTGGTTCGGACACCTGGGCAGGCTGGTCTTCGCGGCAATGACTGTGGCCTTCATTGTCGTTTCCGTCGTCGTCCTTCTCTACGGTCTGGGCGCAGCACCTCAAGCGGCCGGCACGATCGTCGGCGCTCCCGGGCATCCACCGGTCCTTGCCGTGCTGCTTGCGTTCCCGGTGGCCATGGCAATGGCCACCGGTGTGGAAGCGGCGACCTCGGCGGTTGCCCAGCTCGGTCAGCTCGACAATGACGGAAAGCGCCGTTTCGGGCAGCTCACTCTCTGGCTGACTCTCGCCATCGTTGGCACGATCACGCTTGGCCTTGCCCTCGAGGCCGCGCAGTTGCACGTCGGCATTCCGCCGAAAGACAGCACGCAGATTGCTGAACTTGCCCGCCTCGCTGCGCCTGCTCCGGTGTTCGCCGCCTTCCAGCTCGTCACTGCCCTGCTGCTGCTCTCGGCGGCTTCCTCGGGCTTCCAAGCTGGACCGGGCCTGCTCAAGGCTCTGGCGCGTCACATCAACCCCAACGGTGAGACCGTCGGTGTCCTTCCTCTCTCCCTGGGCCGTACCAACCACCATCACACGCCCTATTGGGGCGTCACGGTGTTCATCGTGCTGGCCGGTGCCGTGACAGCCGTCGCTGGCGGCGACGACCAGGAGCTTGTGCTGTTCTACGCCGTCGCGGTCTTCCTCAGCTTCCTCGGCGGCCTGGTTTCCATGGCACTCTTGGCCCGCAAGGACCGCCAACCGGGAGTCTTCATCCTCAACACTGTCGGAGCGCTCGTCGTGGCCTTCACCCTCGTTGCCAATCTCTCCCGCGGCTTCCCCATCGTCAGCCTCGCTGCCGCCCTCGCCGTCGCAAGCCTCCTGTACAGGGCCTGGACCAAAGCAGGACGCCCCCGTGGCATCCGCAACGTAGCCGCGGAAGCAGAAATCGAATGACGCACGCAAGCCCTAGTTGGCGGCGTCGCTCGCGCCGTCCGCGACGTCGAAGGCTTCGAGCAGCGCCGCGCCCTCAGCGAGGAGGGGTTCGCGATCCGCTGGCTGGGCCACGAGCCGGGTCACGTCGCTCATGAGGGTCTCCACGTATTGCCGCACGACGGCGTGGTGGGCCGCGTCGCCGAACCACACGAGCTCACCGCACACGCGCAACAGGGCCCTGACCACGCGAGGCTCGTTCGCTCCGTACCGTCGCACCTGTCCGAGGGCCAGATCCACGAGATAGGCGAAATCGCGGGCCGGGACATGCAGCCTGACGGTGCCTTGCGCGTCCGCCACGGCCTGCGGCCCGTGCTGCCGGAGTGAGAGGGCGGCGAGGATCGAGCCGAGATGGTCCACCGCCTGGTTCGCGGTGTAGGGGTCGTTGATGGCGGGCGAGAGCGCCTTGGACGCGACGTCGGCGAGTTGCCGGATCCCGAAGGCGACGTCCTGCTCGAGGGTCCGTTCGTAGCCGATCCGCACGCTCTGGGCGAGCGCCCGGCGCAGTTCAGTGCCGCCGTCGGGGGCAAGAGGACCCGCGCCGCCGCCGGCGGCCTCCCACACCCAGGCGAGCGGGGAACCTGCGACGACGTGCCGGCCGATCATGGGCACCATCCGGGCAGTGAGGCCCCGGTTCGCGAGCTCTTCGACGAACGACTCGGGATGGAAGGCTTGAACGTATCCCGACAGCGGTACAAGCAAGGCGGTAGCGCCGGGCGGCGGGTTTGGCATGCGGATTCCGGGATCACCCGGTACGAAGGACCGCTCGATCACTTTGAGCGTGGCCTTCTCGACGCCCTTCATGACTTGGTCCACCTGGATCGAATGCGACAGATGGTGGGCGAAGAAGACGAGCATGACCATGCTCACGAACAGCAGGAGCAGTGCGCCGCTCACCGCGAGGCGCGGGTAGTCCTGGGTGCGCTGTCCGGCGGCGATGCCGACCGTGTAGAGGCCCGCGGTGCTGTATGCGAACGTGGCCACAAACGCGCTGAGGGTTACCTGGTTGGGGATGTCGCGCAGGAAGTTCCGCAGCAGCCGCGGGCTGAACTGCGTCGACGCGAGCTGCAGCGCCACCACCGTAAGTCCTAGTACGACGGCGATGACCGTCACCATGGTGCTCGCGATCCCGATGAGCAGGTTCCGCGCGTCGTCGGATGTCCCTTGGAAGAGGAGGACGGCGAAGGGTGACGTGGCGTCGAGCTGAACGGCGGAAAGGCCCGCACCCGCGATGATTGCGAGGACGACGGCGCAGGTCGGCATCGCCCACAGGGCACTCGCCAGATACTCCCGAACGGCCTCACGCCTCACATGTGACACTCTCGACTGACGGTGCCCGCCAGTCAAGGGGAGGCTTGTTGAATATCCGGAGGACCTTGGACCCTATAGCGGCCGCACGGAGCGGGGACACACTGGCATATGGCCAACATCTACATTGCTTACGGGACCGTTGAAGGACAGACGGCCCAGATTGCTGAATATATTGCCGACGTCGCTCGTGGCCACGGCCACGAGGTGCAGACGGCGGACATCAAGAAGTCCGGGGATACCTTGCCCGACGGTTACGACGCCGTCCTGGTGGGGGCGTCCGTCCATGTGGGCAAGCACGAGGGCTATGTCGGGGACTTTGTCCGGAAAAACACCGCCGCGCTTGAGCGCCTTCCCTCCGCCTTCTTCTCGGTCAGCCTTGCCGCCCAAGGCGATGAAGTGAACGCCGAGGGTTATGTGGAGAAGTTCGAGGCTGAGACGGGGTGGCGTCCGGCTCAGGTGGGGCTCTTCAGCGGCGCCCTCCTCTACACCCATTACGGTTTCCTCAAACGCGCCATGATGAAGAAGATCGCCCGCGACAAGGGCAGCCTGGACACGGATACCTCGCGGGACTACGTCTACACCGAGTGGGACGGGGTGAGGCGGTTCACCGAGGACTTCCTGGCTCGATTGGCTACACACGTGGCTTAGGCAACGGCCGGATCGCACCAGAATCCTTGACTTCATGCCGAGGCTCAACAAGGGTGGAAGGGATCGATCCACGCGAAATTCTTTCGAATCAGGAGATCCAAAAATGACTCTTCCCCAAGGTTTGACCTCCGGCACCTGGTTGCTGGACATGTCCCACAGCGAGATCGGCTTCAGCGTCCGGCACGCCGGCATCAGCAAGGTCCGCGGCCGCTTCACGGAAGCGAGCGCCGAGGCCCGCGTCCGCGAGTCCCTGGCCGACGCGTCCCTCCACGCAACCGTCAAGACCGCGAGCTTCGACTCCGGCGACGCCAACCGTGACGGCCACGTCCGCGGCGCCGACTTCTTCGACGTCGAGAAGTTCCCGGAGATGACCTTCCGGGCCACCAGCGTAGAGGGCGACGGCGAGGACTACACCCTCACGGGCGACCTCACCATCCGGGGGATCACCAAGCCGGTGGAGCTCGAAGTTGAGTTCACGGGCGTCGCGGTTGATCCTTTCGGCGCGACCCGCGCCGGGTTCTCGGCCGAAACCGAGATCAGCCGGAAGGACTTCGGACTGACGTGGAACGCAGCCTTGGAGACCGGCGGTTTCCTGGTGAGCGACAAGGTGAAGATCAACCTCGAGGCTGCCCTCGTGAAGCAGGCCGAGCCCGCCGCGGCCGAGTAGTCAGCACCAAGTAGTCACAAGGTAGCCGGCCGTCCGCTCAACTCACCGTATAGGAGTTGAGCGGGCGGCCGGTGCCGCCATACGTGAGGTCCAAAACGAGAAGGCCCTTGCCTTCCAGTGCGCTGAGGTAACGCTGAGCCGTCGGGCGGCTGACGCCGAGTTGCCCGGCGATCTCAGCGGCGCTGACGGGACCCCCGGCGGCGCGGACGGCGTCGAGCGCTTTTTGCATGGTGGGCTGCAGGCGAGGCGCCGGGGCCGCGGGCCTGACCCCGGCCGAGCGCGCGTTGTAGAGGCTATCAATGGTTGCCTGGTCGGCAGTTGAAGCGGAATCCAGCTCCTGCCGCCAGTTCCGATACGCCTCCAACTGCGTGCGGAGCCGGTCAAAGCTGAAGGGCTTGACCATGTAGTAGACCGCGCCACTGGTCATCGCTGATTTGACGGTGGCCAGGTCCTGGGCCGCGGTAATGACGATGCAGTCGACGTCGGTTCCGGCCGCCTGCAGGGATCGCAGCATCGAGATCCCGTCCTCGTCCGGTAGGTGTACATCCAGCAAGAGCAGGTCCGGGTTGAGGCGCACGATTGCCTCCCGCGCGGCTGCGGCGCTGTACACCTGACCCACGCATTCGAAACCGTCAACCCTGGCCACGCGGGCAGCGTGGATTCCGGCGACCCGGAAATCGTCGTCAACCACCAACGTCCTAATCAAGGTTTGGGCTCCTTTCCCGGGCATTTCCTTAGTAGTTGAAGCGACAGCAGAAAACGCACAAAACGTGCACTTTTGCGGCTAAGGCGCACAACTTACTGAAGACTTCTGGGCCTGATGATCGCTTCCTAAGCTTTACATAGTTTCAGTGATCCACATCACGAATTCGTCGGACTCCCAAGGAAGGGATCCGGGTGGCATCGCAAGCTGCCGCTGGATAAACGAACTCAAAGACAGAGAGGTCTTAGCGTTATGAATGCTATCCACCCCAACCGGCCACCCGGGGCCTTCGAGAGGGCCGAGGTCGCCGCGGGCATCGACATTGTCGGGTTGACCAAGCGTTACCTCACGCCCAAGCACGAGACATTCACTGCTATCCGCGATGTGACTCTTAGGGTCGAGCCGGGTGAGTTCTGCGCGATCGTGGGACCGACGGGCTGCGGCAAGTCCACCACGCTGGCCCAGGTTTCCGGACTCGAGCGGCCAAGCGCCGGCTCGGTAAGCGTCCACGACCAGATCGTCGACGGCATCACCGAGGGTGTCAGCTACATGTTCCAAGCGGACGCTCTTTTCCCCTGGAAGACCGTTCTCGGAAACGTCTTGATCGGCCCGGTGTTGCTCGGGACGCCCAAGAAGGAAGCCACCTTGCTCGCAAGGGACTGGCTGCGCCGCGTGGGCCTGGCCGGCTTCGAGGACCGCTATCCGCACCAGTTGTCCGGTGGCATGCGCAAGCGCGTCGCCATGGCGGCGGCGCTGATCAACAACCCGCGGATCCTGTTGATGGATGAGCCTTTCGGCGCCCTCGACGTGCAGACCAAGGCCATCATGCAGAACGAGCTGCTGCAGCTCTGGGAGGAACTGCGCCCCTCGGTCCTGTTCATCACGCACGACCTCGACGAGGCAGTGGCGCTCGCCGACAAGGTGGTCATCATGACCAGCAGCCCGGGCACCATCAAGGATGTCTTCCACATCGACCTGCCCAGGCCGCGCGGAGATGTCCAGAAGATCCGGCACGAGGAGCGGTTCCTGGAGCTGCAGGGCCAGATCTGGGAGTCCTTGAAGGACGAAGTCACCCGTGCCTACAAGCAATCGGCGGGTGCAGCAGCATGACAACCACAATCAACAGAGGTGCTCCCGTGCAAGAGCAAGCACAAGTGCAAGCGAGTGAGCTTAAAGTTTCCGCCCGGCGTGCCATGAACCGCCGCACCACGTGGGTTTGGGCCGGCCGTGCCATCCTCGCGGTCATCGTGATCGGTGGCTGGCAGTGGTTCACCACGGCTGGCTGGGTGGACAAGTTCTTCTTCGGCCAGCCGTCCGAAATCTGGAACAGCCTGGTGGATCTCTTCACCAAGGGCACGGCATTCGGCACCATCTGGGAGAACCTCTGGGTCACCATGCAGGAAGCCATCTACGGCTTCGCGCTCGGAACGCTCGTCGGCGTCGTGCTCGGAATCCTGCTCGGCTCGAACAAGTACCTGTCCGAAGTGGTCGGCCCGTACATCCGGATCGTGAACTCGATCCCCAGAATCGTGCTCGGCTCCATCTTCATCGTGGCGTTCGGCCTCGGCGTCTTCCCGAAGGTGCTGCTCGCAGCGGTACTGGTCTTCTTCGTCGTCTTCTTCAACGCCTTCCAGGGTGTCCGCGAAGTGGACCAGAACCTGGTCGGAAACGTGCGGGTCTTGGGTGCATCGCCGCTTCAGGTCGCGATCCACGTGACAATTCCCTCGGCAATGACCTGGATCATCGCCAGCTTGCACACGGCGTTCGGCTTCGCGATCATCGGCGCCCTTGTTGCTGAAGTGCTCGGCGCCCAGCAGGGAATCGGCCTCATCATCAGCCAGGCTCAGGGGACCTTCGATCCCAATACGGTCTTCGCCTGCATGGTGATCATCGCCGTCATCACGCTCGGCGCGGAATACCTCATCGCCCTGCTGGAGCGCACGCTGCTCAAGTGGCGGCCGCCGAACCGTTCCGAAGCACAGACGATCTGACGCTCGCCGTCTTCCATTCAACTTACCCAACGCTCGAATCCTCTAAATAGAAGGAAAAGCACAACCATGATGAAGAACAAGATCTACGCCGTCGGCGCTGCCGGAGTGATCGCCCTGAGCCTCGCAGCTTGTGGCACCAGCACCGCAAGTAGCACCAGCTCCTCAAGCGGCAGCGCTGCAGCGGACACCGCCTCGATGCCCACCGTGAAGCTCATGGTCGGCGGTATCGACAAGCAGATCTACTTGCCGTACCAGCTCGCAGAGCAGCTCGGCTACTACCAGAAGTACGGCGTCAAGGTGGAGCTTTCCACCGAGTCCCAGGGCGGCGTCGGCGCCGAAGACGCAATGGCATCCGGGCAGGTGGACATGGCCGGTGCGTGGTACGTCCACACGGTCGACTTCCAGTCCAAGGGCAAGAACGTCATCAACCTCGTGCAGCTCTCGGGCGCCCCGGGAGAACGCATCATGTGCAGCCCCAAGGCGAACGTGAAAACGGGCGCTGACCTCAAGGGCAAGACCGTCGGCGTCACCGACCTCGGCTCGGGAACAGATGAGCTCACGCAGTTCGTCGCCGCGAAGGCCGGCCTCGCGAAGAGTGACTACCACACGATCGCCGTCGGCGCCGGAGCAACCGCAATCGCGGCCATCCAGCGCGGGTCCGCTGACTGCGTCATGACCACCCAGCCGACCGTGGGCGCACTTGAGAACAAGAACCTCGCCGTTCCGGCAATCGACCTCGCCACCGCCGACGGCGCCAAGGCAGCACTTGGCGGCACCCTGCCGTCGGCCGGCCTTCTCGCCCAGTCGGACTGGGTCAAGACCCACGAAGACGCAGCCCAGAAGGTTGTCAACGCCCTCGTCGACACGATGCACTGGATCAGCACCCACTCCGCGCAGGACATCGCCGACAAGCTGCCCCAGTCCTACGTCCAGAACAGCACCATCTCCAAGGACCAGTACGTCTCCGCGCTGAACCAGGACAAGGGTCAGTTCCTCCCGGACGGCATCATGCCTGCAGGTGGCCCCAAGACGATCTTCGATGAGGAGAAGACCATCGGCGTTGACACCTCCAAGGTCAACATCGCCGACACGTTCAACCAGAAGTATGCCCAGGCCGCACTCAAGCTCGAGGGCTACACCGCCACCACCACCCCCGCCGGCAACGACGGCTAATCTCACCCCTCTATAACTAGCCCCCTGACAATCGGCCTGCGTGGTAATCCACGCAGGCCGATTGTTTTGGTTCTTGCTCCTTTGGGGACTCTTGGACTAGTTCGACGGCGGTGGCGTCCCGTCGAGCTACGTCCCGGCCGCTAGAGCCGCCGGGTACTGCTTCGATCCCTCATTTGCCATTCGTCGGATCTGAAGAACTTCTTTAGCTCCGATCCTGCATTCTCCGAGATACGTACGTCGTCATCGGTCACGTCAAACAGGGGAAGGTAGCCTTTTTGTTCCGCTAATTCGTTCGCTATTACGACTACCGACTTGTCCTCCGTGGACACGGATTCGCCCTTGATTATGCGCCCCGCAATGTGCTCGCACCCGGAAATCTGCAGTATGACCATAAGGTCAAAATTCCTTAGCTCATGCTCATTCCAGATGCTCTTGAGTTGAAGAGGCCCGGTGGTGCTCCTGTCCCCGGCTCTGCTTTCATGGCTCGTCACAGGACCACCGCTTGGAACCGAAGTGATTTCCTTACGAGGCGCATGTTCATCTCCATCGGGAAGGCGGGCATTCCAAAACAGGACGATCGGTCTGTTTAAACTAAGGCGCAGGGTTCTCAGGGGTCAACCTTCGGTGACGCGTGCATGTTGTCTCAGCGTCCGGCCTGCCCGAACTGGAAGAGGCGAACCTGCTCTTCGGACGCGCACTCGACCTCATTTTCGTCGCCTCGCGGGAACTTCTCCTTTCGGCTGCCTGCTCCGCGAGGTTCTTACTCACAGGTCGTTTGCCGCCTTGATGGCGTTCGCAAGTGTGTCGACATGTGGCCAAAGGTCCCCGTACCAGGTGTTTTCGCCTTGACTACGTTCGGCCATGCCCCGTGCCACGGTGATCTTGCTTGGTTTTGTTTTGAAATTGGCGAATGTGCGCGCCAATGGTGACGTGTGTCGGTCGGTGGGAACTTGGTACGTTTTATCTGGATATTCCGATTCGATGACAGCTTGCAGCGCCTCGGGTAGGGCGTAATTTTCGAGCGTGTAACCGTCGGTGACCCACGCGACCGCGTCGATTTCCTTGATCTCGTCAAGGATTCGAAGCTTGGTGTCGTTCAAGCGGTCGTTTGCGTCTTTACGGTCGGAGTCGATAACGACGGCTAGGTTCTGATTGATCCTGAGCAGGGCAATGAACTCTTTGGTTGCTTTGTCATCGACAGCCAAATGGTTCAGAAGTGCCCCGCCGTAGAACATGATGGAATAGTGAGCTCCCTCAATAAGATCCGGGTGCTTCACGTTGAACCAGTGGTTAATGTAAATCCGGTCGGAAGGACCTTCTACCCAGATCAAGTAGTTGGATTGAACGAGGTCTGAAGCCCTGTTGCCTAGGTCAGAAACGGCATGAGCGAGAGTAGCGGCAGACGCGACTGGCCGGACAGCACTGAAGTCTCCGTCAGTTGTGACGTGTGAGATAGAAGCAATTTCTGCATTCAGTAAGGCAGCGGAATGCGTGGAAATCAGGTATCGGTTGTTCGTTTTGTGGTGCAGATACGAGATCAGTTTCCGTTGAAGCGCTGGGTGGAGGTGTATTTCCGGTTCTTCGATGCAGATCAGGGTGTCCTGGATGATCGTGGCGATGGCCGCGAGCATGATCACTTCGTGGATGCCCGTTCCAAGAGAATCAAGGCCCATCGCCTCGCCCCGGCCCATGATCACGTGGAGGGTGTCCTGAGCCATAGGGATTTCTAGTTCGGCTTTGGGGTCATCAACAACGTCACGGACGAAGTTTTGCAGTGCATTGAACTTGGCTTGGTCCTGGGCGCGTGTGGTAATCGGAGGCCTTGCCAGCTGAGCTAGGTGTGGTATCAGTCCCCGGCCGTTCCGAAGGGCTGTACTTGGCCCCTCGGGATCCGCGGTCGCCGTCAATTCCCGGATCGCATCCACCCATTCGGTCTGAGGGATGAATTTCCAAGGCTTCGCCGCGTTAAAGATAGCGTTCAAATTTGTCTGGGGATCTGAAGTTGATCGGTTGAGCATGTGGCCACTCAACCTTTCGAGGTCGTTGGTCGACGCTCCGGAGATTCGTCTCGTTGCGTCGGTGAATTGACGGAGACTTGGAACCATCGACAGGGTGGTTGCCTCGGCGACTGGCTGTAACTCGAAGTCAAGCCATACCATCCCGTCGATGCCTCGGGTGTAGGCCTCGGTTTCAAAGTACCGAGTAAGAGGATTGTTGGGCAGACCTAGCTGGAAGGACTCTCTGACTGGTTCCGTCATCCTTAACCCAAGGGAAACAATTCGCTCTCCGTCCGACGGAATTGGTGTGTCTTCCCGCCTTGGAAACAACTCAGCGGCCTGCCTCGAGATATCTGAGCGAAGCTTTGGCAGAAAATCATGCATGGTCCGCAGGATGTTGGACTTACCAACATTGTTGCGCCCGACAACTAAATGGACTTTTTCCATAGGTCCAACGATCACAGGTTCCGTATTACCGAAACTCCTGTAGCCCTTG
Source organism: Arthrobacter sp. NPDC058127 (assembly GCF_042884555.1). NCBI lineage: Bacteria > Bacillati > Actinomycetota > Actinomycetes > Micrococcales > Micrococcaceae > Arthrobacter > Arthrobacter sp. NPDC058127. The sequence continues at coordinate 165,552 of NZ_JBHVTT010000008.1, forward strand.
ATTCCAAAGCCTGCCCAGCTATCCAGCAAGTTTCCCCCTACAACCGAGCTTCTTGTGCGTGATCGCATCGGAAAAGATCGTACAGGGCTCGGTAGCCGTTCAACAGCGAAGGAATCCTTGCCAGGCGGTCGAACTCTTGACCACCGTCACACGAAACCGCAATCAGCCAGATGAGCAAAGGCCGTCACCACGCATTACGTGGTGGCCGCCTTGCCTTAGCCCCTGTTCGGCTGCGGCGGTGCGAACCGCTGGAGTGGGGCTCGGAAGCGCTGATACATGGGCGTCTCGACCTAAGTGTCGATGCTCGCCATATTGGGGTAGCGGGATCCCGCAGCGGACCCAGCCGGGGCCAGTTCGTCCAGGCGCTTCAGGTCTTCTTCGGAGAGCACGACGGCGGTGGCCCCAAGGTTCTCTGCCAGTCGTTCGCGCTTCTTGGTGCCCGGGATCGGGACGATGTGTTCGCCCTGTGCCAACAGCCACGCGAGGGCCAGCTGCCCTGGTGTGCATTTTTTCTGGTCGGCAAGTTCCTTCGCCCGGTCCACCAGCTCCAGGTTGCGCTTGAAGTTCTCGCCTTGGAACCTAGGGGAGTGCCGCCGGTAGTCGTTCTCGGCGAAGTCCGCCTCACTGCGCAGCTGCCCGGTCAGGAAGCCGCGGCCCAACGGGCTGTAGGGAACGAATCCGATGCCCAGTTGGGCAAGCACCGGAAAGACCTTCGTTTCGGGCTCCCGCTCCCAGAGGGAGTATTCGGTCTGCAACGCGGTGATGGGATGCACGGCATGGGCGCGGCGGATGGTGTCCGGCGCGGCCTCGGACAGGCCCAGATGCCGGACCTTCCCGGCCTGGACCAGTTCGGCCATGGCGCCCACGGTGTCTTCGATGGGGACGGTCTTGTCCACCCGGTGCTGGTAGTACAGGTCGATGTGGTCCACGCCGAGGCGTTGCAGGCTCGCGTCGCAGGCGGAGCGAACGTATTCGGGCCTGCCGTTTACGCGCAGGAAGGAGCCGTCCTCGCGGCGTTCGTTTCCGAATTTCGTGGCCAGAACGACGTCGTCACGGCGGCCGGCGAAGGCCTTGCCGATGAGCTTTTCGTTGGTGAAGGGCCCGTACATGTCGGCAGTGTCCAACAGGCTACCGCCGGCGTCGAGGAAGGCGTTGATGGTGGCGAGGGACTCGCGGTCGTCCCCTTCGCCGTAAAACTCACTCATGCCCATGCAGCCGAGGCCGAGGGCAGAAACGGTCAATGAACCAAGCGTGCGGTTTTCCATGGGTTCTCTCCTGTAGGTGGCAGAACGTGCTGGACGGCAGGACGGTGCTCAGAGAGGGGTACGGGTAGGGCCACTATAGGCACGTACCTCTAGAGCGGACAACAGAAGCGTGGGTGCCCCGACAACCTTCTGTCCAAGCATCATGTGACAAGCGACCATTTGATTCCACTTGTAGTCTGTGCCCAACTTCTACGAAAGGCTGGGCATGGGCGGTTGGGTGGACGTCGCACAAATTATTAGTGCCTTGGCAACGGCGCTTGCATTGTTCTTCGTGGCCAGGGCCACACGCCATTCGAGGCAGACGGTGGAGGAATCGCAGCGGATGCGGAGGCTGGAGACTGAGCGTGACGATAGGGCAATCGTTGCTGCGGAACGTCATCAGGCGTCACGAGTCGCGTGCTGGCCAGTAAAAGGCGAAATTGACGGCAAAATTCAATGGGGGATTGAGCTGGTCAATTCAGGTGATGCGCCGGTTTTCAGTCTTTCGGTCGAACGAGCACAAGGCGCTGCACGGAACGGCACTCCGATCCCGGAAATTCGAGCATCGGCAAAAATCCTTCCGCCGGGCCGATATTTTTTCAGCGAGCTCAAGAGGTGGCCGATTTATGTCGAGAGGCAACGGGTGTTGGAGCCTGTGCCGGGCAACTCTGGCTACATGCCGGCCATCGAGTTCATGGACAGCGACGGACGATTCTGGGTTCGAGGTGTTGACGGCAAGCTTAAACAGACGACGGCGACGCCCAGCTAACCATGAAAGCGGCACCAGTCTCCCGGGTCAATGGAGCATCCTGTTCGTCGCGCCCAAAGCCCGATGCATTGGTTGGAACCATTTGTCACTTGATGTCCCAAACGAGAATGTGAGACTGCCCGCGGTAGATTGCTCTCAGGTTCGTTGCTGGCCGTATGGCCGTGGCGCAGGACGAAGGGGCACAGATGACCGTCGCTGAAGCATTCAAGGCAATCTCGGACGACGAGGCGCGTTCGCATTTGGAGCGCTATTTCGGACTCGGCGAGTGGACGGGCAATGAGTATGCTGGGTCGCATTTCGATTCCTTCGGCGTCAATGGGAAGGTCGCGTTCACCTCAGATGATCTGATCTCCGTCTCTTGTCTTTCGGTGCATGTTCCGGCACCTGCAGCACTGGGGATCCTTGGTCATTGCTCAGCAGAAATCACAGCCCTTCTGGAAAGGATTCCAAACGACGTAGCGCTTCAAGATATCCCGCTCGATGAACACGACACGTACTTTGGAGAAGACAGCCCTTGTTTGCTCCTTTGGCGACTTTTGCGGGCGCAGGATGCACAGCGCTGGGGAGTCGGTGCCACAACTGCAAGCAAGCTCATAGCCCGGAAACGCCCAGCCCTCGTCCCGATCTACGATTCCGTCGTTGCCAGGGTGACGGGCTTCAAAGACTCGACTGGTACGTGGAGAGCTTGGCATGAGGCATTCGCAACTGATCTCGAATTGCTTGGACGGTTGGAGGCCTTGCGCTCGACCATTGGGCGGGATGACCTATCCCTCCTGCGAATCCTCGATATCGTGCTTTGGATGCACGGTAGCCAAGGCGCCGAGATCCTTGAAAACGTCGAACAGGAGGTCGGTTAGCCATGTCGGTTGGCGACTCGCAGGCGGCGTTTAGGGCTGCTGCGGCCTTGGACGGCATCCAACTTGAACCGGCGAAGGCGCCTTGGATCAATCAACGTGGACACTTCGGGCTCCCGGAGCGAGCGGTCATTGCAGCAGCACCATTGGATGACATTTTTGCGGATCTGGGCGGTCAAACAGATGTGTACAAATCAAAAAGGACAACTGCTCTGCAAGGCGACTTCTATCACGAGCACTCAAGGACCTTTATCGAAATCGACGAAATCCAACATTTCACAACCTTTCGTCTTCGGACGCTCGAGCGGTATCCGGGGAGCATCCCCCTCGGATTTCACCTTGAGGAGTATTTAGCATTGTGCAGACAACACGCTCCTCGGGCCGACAAGTACAGGGTCACCAAGGAAGCCGTTGGCTTCGGCCCGAAAGGGCGGCAACGCCAGCGCGCGTATTACGACGCACTTCGCGATCTCGTCGTTCCGTGTATGGGACATCCACCCCTCATCCGGATCCCAATTCTCGACGGCGATGGCGCCGCTGGCTACGCAGCGAACCGTGATTTGGTCCGATCAGCGCTTGGCTAGGCGGGAGACCCCGGGCGCGGGATGAAGCCCGGTGTCGAAACTTCACCCTCGTCCTGAGTTGGCGGCCTTTCCCGGAACCGGTCTGTCGCTCTTCTGAGTTGAGACTGTAACCGGGGACGAGCGGCAGTCGTTGGGTCACGGTGCTGGCACTTTGGCGCGCGACCCCACGCACGAACAGTTTGGGCATGTCACTCAGTAAATTGGTGTTGGAACAGGACATGCCGTCCGGGTAATTCGACCGGCAAAAGGGAATAGGAATAGGGAAATGGGCGAAACCTCGTTGCGTGCTGCGAACGTCAATCTGATGGTGGGGCGGTGACGGCCCGGCTGCGCGTCTGCCTGCCCGATCAGAAACTCCTGGACGCGATGGAACCTTCCGCCGACGTCGAGTTCGTGGCGTGGGACCTGACTGGTCCCGCCCCGGCGGACCAATTCGACCTGCTGGTACCGCCTTACATGGGCCGGCCAGACGCGCTCACGGCGTTGGATGGCGTGACGGTCCGGCTCGTGCAGAGCCAGTCGATTGGGTACGACGGCGTCGCTGACGTCTTGCCCTCGGGTTGCGTTTTCGCCAACGCGGCAGGAGTCCATGAGACGTCGACTGCGGAACTCGCCTTGGGCATGATGATCGCCAGCCAGCGCGGGGTTCCGGACTTTGTGCGTAACCAGGCGTCCGGCACCTGGGCCAACGGCCAGCGCCCCAGCTTAGCGGACCGCCGCGTTCTCCTGGTCGGCTACGGGGGAGTGGGCAAGGCCATTGAAGCCCGGCTGCTGCCGTTCGAAACGCACGTGACGCGGATGGCAAGCCGAGAACGGGACGATGAACAGGGCCAGATCCTCAGCATCGATGCCCTGTATGAGCAGTTGCCGCTGCACGAGATCGTGGTGGTCAGCGTTCCTCTGTCCGAGCAAACCCGTGGGCTGGTGGACGCTCGGTTCCTCGCCGCCATGCCGGACGGCGCGTTGTTGGTGAACGTTGCGCGGGGCCCGGTAGTGGACACGGAGGCGCTGCTTCGGGAGACGTCTTCGGGACGGCTACGTGCTGCTTTGGATGTGACCGACCCGGAACCGTTGCCGGCCGGCCATCCCTTGTGGACTGTCCCTGGTGTGCTGATCACGCCCCATGTGGGCGGCGCAAGCTCAGCCATGTTCCCACGGATGGTTCGCCTGATTCAGAAGCAGATTTCGTTGCTGCTGGCTGGTCAGGTGCCGGTGAACGTGGTGCTGGGTATGGAGTCAGTGGGCGAGTCGCGGGTTGAGCGTACCGGAGGAGCGTAGGTATTCGGGCCTGCCGTTGACGCCCATGAAGGAACCGACCTCGCGGCGTTCGTCGCCGAACTTCGTGGCCAGTACGACCTCGGAGCGACGGGCGGCGCCTACCAGACGCTGCCCACTGTGTCCGTTCCGCCCTCCGTTCGGGATACTTCATCTACGCGAAAGGCGAGGAACGCCCGGAAATTCACGAAATTATTGGTTACAATGTCCGCATCCACTGCCATACCGTCGAACTTGACCACACCCGGATTCGCTCTTTCGGCAGATGGGCGGGATTGCGCTCAAGATCCATCAAGATGCCGAATCACCTGCCTCCAGGATCTCCGGCACCCCGCAGTACGGGAAGCCCGGACCGCCGTGTTTGCGTCGGGGCAGCTTGGCAGAAGCCAAGGCGATCTCTTGACGGGCTATCCTGGGCAGATGGCCGCAAACGGGGGAACCGATAAAGAAAATTTCGACGCGAAGCTGCGGCGCGAGGCGATGGCATGGCTGACCGTACGCACCAATGATGGCGAAGAGTGGCTCACCCGAGAGGACATCCAAGATTTCACTCTGGATGGGGAGCCAAGAAGACTTCAGGCTACTCAGACGGGGATTTGGAAACCGCGTGATCTTCGGGCTGCACTTTCGATCCAAACCGTTTACAGGGCCCCGGGCAGGGAACGCCCGTACAACGATGAAGTGGGGCAGGACGGACTCCTTCGTTACGCATGGCGAGGAGATGATCCAGAGCACCCGGACAATCGCGCATTACGATCCGCTATGGACCAACAGCTACCTCTTATCTGGTTCTTTGGTGTCGGGATGGGGCCTGCAGCTTTTCAACCAGTCTTCCCTGTCTATCTTCTTTGGGAAGAGCCTGAACGCAAGCAATTTGTCATCGATCCAAACGTCGGCAGAGGCCTTGTCACCAAGGAGAGTCCGATCGAGGAGCACCTCCGTCGTTATCTCACCGTGGAAACCAAACGGCGCTTGCATCAACCTGTATTTCGCTCGACTGTACTTCGCGCCTACAAGACCCGGTGTGCAGTGTGCGCGTTGGCCCACCGCGAATTGCTCGATGCCGCGCATATCGTTCCCGACTCCACAGAACTGGGTATTGCTTCTGTCGTAAACGGTATGGCGCTATGTAAGATCCACCACGCTGCTTTTGACGCACACATTCTGGGAATTCGTCCAGACTTCATAGTGGAGGTTCGAGACGACATCTTGACTGAAGTCGATGGCCCAATGTTGACGTACGGGATCCAAGCCAGGCACGGTCAACGTCTCATGGAGCTTCCTCAAAACCGTCGCGAGTACCCAAGCCAGGAATTACTTGAGCACGCATATGAGGCTTTCAGGAGTGCCTGAAGGCTTGTTTCGGAAGTTCACATTGCACCCATTGCGCTACCGGCGTCTGGACATGCAGCGTGACTAGCGCCTGAGTCTGGCCAGCTTGGTTCAGACCGCTGTTACTAAGGTAGCCCTGATCCCAAGAAATTCTTTCGTCTATCCTTCCGGGCTGCCGGAGGTATTGATCGCTCCATAGTCCCAGTTGTGCTCTTTGCCTGAGTAGCTCCCAGGCTTAAGCAGAGGAAATGGGCTCAACTCGGATTACTTTTGGGATCACTGCGACAAAGCGTTCGGCAGAGTCTGCCTGCTGCTCAACGTCCTCCACCGTCAGGTCGAGGGGGAAAGACGCGAAGTCCCGATGCATTAATTCGTTCCGCGTCCTGCCCAGGGTCAAGAAGTCCTTTACTGAGGTAGCAAGCCACTCATGAGATTCAAGCTGACTTTTGAAGTTTAACGCGCACTCCTCTCCAAACAATTTCATGAAATACGTGGCTGTGTTCTCCTTCCACGCGAACAAAGTGTGGTACTGACGTGAAAGAGCCTTGTTCACGACGAAAAGTGTAGCTGAATCGTAAGTAGTGACCTCCTTATAAAAGTCCTCAATGTGCCTTGTGATCTCAGCTTCGAATCTACTTGCCGTAGCCACAACAAGAATTTTGGGTAGATCAGTCTGGTAGACGTTGAGCAGCGACCACTCCTTGGCAGCCTGAAGCTGCTGCCTAATCTCGACGCGCTCGCGAAAGAAAGGTGACATCGACACCGGCAGGATCCTACCAAGCTCCAAACAAATGTTGGCGAGCTAGTTTGATCCTTTCGCCGACATTCTTAGTGTCTGTTGTCTTGTCTGAGGTAGCCGAAACAAAACCTGGGTCCTCCATCAGTGTGCGGAGGGTCACCTCGTTCAAGACGCTGCCTCCTCCTCCCTGCCAGTAGGCCGCGTAGATCGCCTCGAAAACAGGAACACTGAAACGTCCAGAAATCAGGAATACGGACCGATCAACCTTCGATACGTCCGCGATGAAGCCTTCAAAAAACCTTGCCCGCGAATCGACATCGGTTCTGTCGTACTTACGCGTTCGGTCCGCATATCTATTAAGGAAGCGCACCATGGAAGGCTTGTAAGATCCCGAATCGTCCGCCATCGCAAGAGCTCGAAGAATGATCTCGATGTCTTTGAGTTTCGGATCCGGCGTTGCGGCGCCAATGAGCCTCCGCCAGTTCTCCGACAAGTTCAGGTCGATAATCCGCTCCATGAGCGCCGAGTCGGCGAGACTCATACGAATCTCCTGCGGTGTCAGGTTCACACCTGTGGTGTTTAGCCTATTGAAGATTTCGTACACGGCACCGCGACCCTCCGGGTTCACCTGCTTTATGATGACATTCCGCAGGGTGCGCATACCTAGCTGGATTTGTTTATCGCCAAGGGTTTCGTACTTCGCACCATGGAGAGGATTCATGGGGCTTCCATCGGGCGTGGGCAGTGCAAGCTTGAACGGTTCAAAGAGTTCGTCGTTCTGGAGGACGCTATTTGGAATCGCCCCCTGTATTCCCCAAAAATCACGCAGTCGCGGCTTCGCTGCTTTGCGTGGAAATCTTCCAACCATGAAGAAGTAGATCGACATCAACCGCTGTTGACCGTCGATGATCTGAAACGAGTTTCGCGCCTCCTCGTAGAGGAACACTTGCGGTACAGGGAGCCCGAGGATCAAGGATTCGATGAGTTTCGATGCCCGAGGCCGGTCCCAAACGAAGTTCCTTTGATACTTCGGGACCTTGACGGCGCCTGTCTCCAGGAAGTTCTGGATAGTCAGCACATTGAAATCGTTTGGCGTCGAGACCAGGTCGTACTCCGTAATCGGTACGTTCTCCGCCTCATCAGTCTCGGGGTCGAATACATCCAGTTCGAAGGGGTCGATTTCGAACGAGACAAGCGGAGATTGTTGTTCAGACAATGAAGATCCCTTGAAAGGCGTCGTATCCAGATAGCTCATAGTAGCTATTGGCGCACGTATTGGTAGCCACTACGGAGGACGAGTTCAGTGTTTTTTGCAGACTTCCGGTGCACCGGGGACAGTGGCGGCGACCCACAGCTTGATGACTTGCTGTACAAGTATGTTGGTGTTGATCTGCCACAAGCCCGCGCTGTTCCGGATCAGCAGATTCAACAGTGTGATGGGAGCCTGGTCAGGCAGGAGGCCGCCTAGGCGTCGGCCGAAGGGGGTCAGAAGCGTCACCGCAAGTGCGAATTCGAGTGCCAAGACGGACCATGTTAGAAACCTCACCGTGGCTTCGTTTTCGAGGAGTCGTGCAAGTGGGACTCCGACGGGATCGGAGAGGCCGAACACGCCCAAGGCGGTGTAATAGAGGTTGTTCCCCGTTGCCCACTCGGTCTGCGCGGTCTTTTCGATGCAAGACTGCAAATACACGATTGATACCTGAATTTTGACGCCGACCTCGTATCCTGCGTCTTCATGGGAACCGTCATCCAGTCCGGCGGCTGCACCGGCGTCGTCGTAGCCACCGGGGCCCGCGCCGAATTCGGCCGTATCGCGCTGGGCCTGGGGGAACGGCAGCCCCAGACCGAATTCCAGCTGGGGCTGAAGCGGTTCTCGTTCCTGCTTTTGCAGGTGGCTATCGGGCTCACCACGCTGATCTTCATCGCGAACCTGCTGCTGCAGCGCCCGCTCATCGAGTCGCTGCTGTTCTCCTTGGCAATCGCCGTCGGCATCACGCCGCAGCTGCTGCCCGCCGTCGTAAGCACCAGCCTCGCTACCCGCCGCGCCGCGCGCTTCAGCACGCCGGTGGTCGCGGTTGTGCCCGGGCGACCTGTGCGCAGAGGACGCAAGGTGACGGTCTAGGTTCGGGTGAACCACGCTTCTACAACTACCGAGACCTGCCACTCCAACGCTCCTCGGCAAATCTCGGGACCCTACGGTGCTGCGAGGATTTCGATGAGCGCCAGGTCCCAGCGATCAGTGGTGGGGGCGGTGTCGTTGATGGTGACCACGGTGCCGCTCGTGGTTGTTGGTGCCGTTTGGCGCTGCAGCCAATAGGTATCGCCCGCCGGGGGGAGGTATTGGTCAACAAGGGTCTGGGCCGGCCCGACGGTTCGGGCCAGCGGAGCGTTCCAGTCAGTTCCAACTCCCCAAACCCATGATCCGGCGCGGGTGGTGGTGAGGCTGGCGCTCGGGGCTCCGCTGGCGGCGCTGCCTCCGGCTGTAGCGCCTTGGGCGGTGTCGGCATTGTTGAACGCCACGACCGTCATCGCTGACTGCCACGCGCCCGAGTTTTGGGTTGCCGTAATGGTGGCGTTGGTGAGCGGGCCGGGAGCCACAGCCTGCCATATTTCGGCCGTGCCGGCCTGGGCATTGGTTCGCTGGCGGAGCGTCCAGGACAGGCCGGCGCCGCTGACTGATCGTATGGATGCGGTCCCTCCGCTGCTGGGACCGTCAGAGCTGATGAAGGCAAGTATTAGCTGGTTGCTTCCGGTGGTTGTGAGACCGGCGACGCTGACTGTGGCGGCGTTGGTGCCCTGATGGGCGGTCACGAGCTTGTCGACGGTGATGGTCCGCGCGCCAGACGCTGTGGCCGTGGCGGTGTTCGAGGGAGGACTGACATTGCCGGCCGCATCCTGCGCCGTGACGGTGTAGCTGTAGGTGGTGCCGGCGATGACTGTTCCGTCGACGAACGAGGTGCTTGTGGCGGTGCCAATGGGTGCCCCGTTGCGGGAAATGTTGTAGCGGGTGACGCCGACGTTGTCGGTGCTGGCGTTCCAGGCCAAGGAGATTTGGCCGGAACCGGCAACAGCGGTGAGGTTTGCGGGCGCGGTTGGCGCGGTCGTATCGGCCGACACCACGGCTTGGGATTCATTCGAGGATGGGCTCAGATTCGATGCGCCGTCTTCTGCTTTCACCCGGTAATAGTAGGTACCCACAGCCAGGCCCGCGTCATGGTAAGTGGTGGTTGATCCGTTCACCTGCGCGATTTGGTTTGCAGGCCCGGGCGTGAAGCCGGACGTCGTCGAGCGGTAGATGTCATATTTGGCGACGCCGACGTTGTCGGTCGATGCGGTCCAGCTCAAGTCCACCTGCCCGACGCTGCCCACAGCTGACAGGTTGGAGGGGGCGGTGGGGGCGATTGTGTCCTCGAACGGAGCGGGGAAGCGGACCATGGATGCCACCGAGGGCACACCGTTGCCGTCGATGATGGAAAGCATGTAATAGCCCGGCGGGGCGTAGTTGCCATTTGACGGCATCTGAACGTTCAATCCGCCGGAAGCTTGGGAGAAGGGCAGCGATAACGCGCGGGTGTTTTGATCGAAGGAGTGGGTCACCGAACCGGTGCGAATAAGGGAGACAGACCGGATATCCGCTGCGTTCGGAGTCTGGACAAAGGTACTGGCGTTGTATTGGACGGTGGCCGGAACTGAACCCATCGTCGGTCGGGCACCCTTGAACAGGTACGACGGCGAGTAGATCTGATAGCTCTTTTGGTCCGTCACGCCCGTGTCACCGCCGCTGCCCGAGACGAAGACCCGGCCGTCGGGCAGGAGCAGTGCCGTGGAGTGGTAGAGGCGTGGCGCCGTCAACGCTGCCACAGTGGTCCACGTGCCCGTCGCAGGATTCCAGATCTCGGCTGGCTTGACGGCATTGGCGTCGTCGTGGCCGGACCTGTCGGTGCCGCCTCCCGTGGCCAGGACCGTACCATCGGGCAGGTTGGTCAGGTTTACGAAGCTGCGGGGATACTGCATTGACGCGGTCGGCTGCCACGTCGGGTTCGGAGTGTTCATGTCAAGGGTGAATGCAGTGTTTGATGACAAGCCCGAGAATCCACCATCCGAGGAAGACCCGGCCTTCATGAATTTGCCGGGGGCGTAGTTGGTGATGGACGCGCCATCAATCACGCGGCTATCAATGGTGCTCCACTGTTGTGTCGCGACGTTCAGGGCGAGCGTCGACGTCGCCTGCTCAGAGGCGCCGGCCTGAAGCACACGCCCGTCCGGGAGTTGGTACATGAAGGGGTAGTACGGGATGTTCTTGCTGGCCGTGGCCAGGTCGCTCCAGGCGTTCTGCTGACTGTCATAGATCTCAGGAATTTGGACGATGTCTGTGGAACTGGTGTTCGCCCCCGAGGTCACCAGTACCCGGCCATCGCCCAAGGTAGTGCCCGTGGGGTACCACCGGGGGTAGTGCATGGGCGTAAGCACCTGCCAAGCCTCGGTGCCCGGATTGAAAGCGTCGACATTTCGAATACCCAGTCCGCCGCTGGTAGCTGTTCCACCGACGACCAGGATCCGCCCGTCGGGAAGTACCGCCTGCCCGGAGCAGAACAGGTCGGCGGCAGCGTTCGGCACCTGGATGTAGCTGCCCGTGACAGGGTCCAGGAGATACTGCTGGCCTCCCTGCGTGAAGTCACCCTGGTACGTCAGGACCTTGCCGGTATTGGTCAAGGCCGCGTGGATGGAAACCTCGGGCCAGGCCTGGACGGGTCCCCAGGAGCCGACGACGGCGGGGTCGCCGCCGGAGTTGCTCACCGTTACAGTCACTGGACTCGCGGTCGCGGTGTTGCCGGCAGCGTCCCGGGCGACGGCCGAGAGTGTGTGGCTGCCGTTGGCGACGGCGGTGGTGTCCCACTGAACCGAGTAGGGCGACGCCGTGGCCTCTGCCGATAGATTGGTGCCGTCGAGCGTGAACTGGACCCCGACAACACCCTGATTGTCGCTGGCGCTCGCAGTGACGGCTATCGTGCCGGTGACGGTGGAACCATTGGCCGGGCTCGTGAGACTGACGGTGGGAGGCATAGTGTCCGACGTTCCCGCGGGCAGGATCTCGACTGTCGACAGATTCCACATGTCGGTGGTAGGAGCAGTGTCATTGATCGTTACGGACTGTGGCGCTGGAGATGTGCCGGCGGAGGACTGACGTTGTGTCCAGAATGTATCACCGCTGCTGGCAAGAAACTCATCGACCTTGGTCTGGCCGGTCCCGACGGTGCGGGTCGTGGCCGTGCTCCAGTCATTGCCGACACCCCAGACCCAGGAGCCGGTGCGGGTCGTCGTGAGTGTGGCGGAGGGAGCCCCGGTGGCTCCGCTCGCCCCCGCGACCGCTCCGTCGGTGGTGGTGTCCGCACCAGTGAAAGTGGCGACTGTTATCGAAGCCTGGTACGAACCGGTGTGCGTGGCCGTCACAGCCGCGTTGGTGAGGATGCCGCTCGCCGCGGCCTGCCAGACCTCAGCCGTGCCGTACTGAACGTTGGTCCGCTTACGCAGGCGCCAGGTGAGCCCGCCTCCGGTGACCGAAGTGAACTGCTGGGACCCGGTGGCTGCGGGGCCATCCGCGGTGACGAATGCAAGCAGTAGTTCCCCTGATTGGCTGGTGGTGAAAGTTGGTGAAACGACGGTCGTAGAAGAGGACGACTGGTGCGTGCTGACTACTTTGTCGGTCGCCAAACCGCCGGCGGCGCTGGCTGGTAGAGAGAACAGGGGCACGAAACCGAGGGCGGCAACTGTAGCGATCGAGACTAAGCGCGCAAACACGTTCCGCCGCATGATTTCCCCTGGTTTTCTCGCAGTGAACATTCGGCACGGAACCCTGACCGCCGCGTTACTTAGGTGTGCGGCCCGGAAGCTCCGGTCGGAATCACCCCACAGGAGACCGAGCGTAGCCGGTCCGAAGCCGCGACATCACGAGTGGTAACCACCTGTTAGGGCTTCTGACGCACTCTTAAGCATTTCCCGTCGGCCAGAGCAAGAGTCGCCGACTTCGCCCAGTACTTACTGACCGACCGGCCTAGTCGGCGCTACTTCTTTCTTGTCGGGGACCAAGGAACTCCTTGTTTGACCTGACTTGGAGCGGTGACGATGCTAGCTGCAGCGGGACGGCAGCCGTCTACGTGTTTCGGTCTTGAACACGTAGACGCTCCTTTTGTGACACGTAGATGGAGCCTTTATTACACGTAGACTGGCCGTTTTTGCACGTATTTTTCGTTGTCTCACCACTTAGATGGCAAATCCAGACATAGCCTTTTTACGGCGAACTGGGCGGCCCTTGCGTCTCCCAATTGCCGGAATGAAGTGATTGCTACAGCAAGCTCGCACCTGAAGGGGCGCGAACCGGACATTCCCGCCGCACAACAAAATCTGGGGGAAACGTGAAAATTAGTTCAGTATCCTTAGTTTTTTCGATCACAGCCGCTGCAATACTTTCTCTGTCAACTATTTCTCCCAGCGTGGCGGCCGAGAGCGTGCCACCGATAAGTCCGGCAATCCGCGCCATCGAAAATTCGGCACCGGGATTCATTCCGACGGCCAACGTGCGAGGATCTGCAGATTTGAACACCTCGCAGGCCAGGGCCCGAGCCGGGAACGTCTCGAACGAGCTTCCCACGAATTCTGGTGATCCCGTGGCAGTCCAGGGTTCAAGTGGGACCGTGATTAGGTTGGGGCTTCCCTTCAATGAAAAGGCCGTTGAGGGCAAGAAACAGTCGAACGGGACAGTCGTTTTTGATAATGAGAACGGAACGAGTTCCGTGCTGGTGCCTAAGGAAGGAAGGAGCGTTGCCGCGGTGACCGTCCTTTCCAACTCCTCCTCACCCAGTCGTTTCAACTACAATCTCACGGTTCCATCCGACGGCAGCGCAACCTTGAATAACCGAGGTGCCGTCGAAATCTTCGATGCCAAGGGCGCTTTCTCCGGCGCAATTGCCCCCGCCTGGGCAAAGGACTCCAAAGGCACGGTCGTGGCGACTCATTACAAAGACCCGTAACCGGGTGAACCAGGCGACCCTCCATCAGCAATGGCTCTGCCATGCCTTGGGAAAGTTCGTGATCTTCTTCGAGCCGCCACCCAACAATACTTGGGATCTGGAGGGTTGGCGCCGAGTTGTGGCCAACCCACTCGACTTCATCTGGTACCGGTGCAATTGGTAGCACGTAAAGTAAGGACGAAATGAGTAACCGAACAGCCCCCATCATCATAGGTGCCCTTGGTCTTGTAGTCTTTTCAGTCGTAACAGTGATCTGGACAGTGCGGACATTTGAGATTGACGCTGCCAATCTGACAGAGGCCACCCCACCACTGCAGGCGGCCCTCTGGCTGGGGAGCATCCTCGTGGTTGCGGGATCTATTACTTGGCTCATTGTGCTCAGAAGACGGGGACCTAAGGAGTAGCAGCCACTCGATCATTTCATCGACCAGCGCGGGTTCGCGGCTTTCGCTCGCGGAGGAGCGACGGCGGATTTGCCACTTTGCCAGTCGATAGCCCTAAATAGAACGGCTCTGAGCGGCTTTTCTTAACCGGTGACGGTGAATCGCCGGGACACCAAGAAAGATGTACCCAAACGCTATCGCCGGGTATCCGGTCCATAGCGGTCCAAGCAACTTGCGAAGCGGGCTAATGAAAATCATGGCCAGGCCTAAGAGCGCTATTGCGAGCGTCAGCAAGCCGCTCCAACCGTGAAGCATCACGTGTCGGGCTTGTTCTGCGGTTATCATTTCGCGGCTCCTATTTCTTTGGATGCAGTTGTTCACCTTGTTGTCATGTGATCTCGAATTGCTGACGTGACGTCCTCAGGACGGGCGGTTGAGACGATCCATCGGCGGTTGTTCGTTTCCAAAGCGATCGACGGCCCTCCCACCAGCAAGCCCCGGGTGTTCTTGCCCATGACCCGGAGGCCATATCCGTCAGAGAGAGATGTATCCGGGGCCGTGGTTACGGCCAAAACGTCTGAGATCGACACCTCGATTGAATAGAACGGCTTGCAGCTTAGGACGATTTTCTCGTCAGCTATCGCGATGGAGACGGTCATCCGAACCATCGTCCAGCTCAACGTGACTATGCCCGCAGTGATGAGAAGCCCGGGCAATAGGATGCCTGAGACCAGTGCAGACACGGTTAGGACAATGACTGAAGCGCCGACTATTCTCCAGATCAAGCCTTTGGAACTACCTGCCAACCTGGCTTCTGATACCACCATGTCTTTCCCCCAATTCCGGGTCTTGCTAGACCTGCCGCTCTACGATCTTCTGGAGGGACTTCCGAGCCGCCGCTGGCGCGCTTGTGAGTAGATAATCCAGGCAACTGAGCCTGCTAACGGCAACGCAAAAATCGCGACGGCAATTGCTACTTTGGCTGGAGCGGGAATCCATTTTGATGCGATGAGCGATGCAAGCGCGACGACTACCAAGACTAAATAGACGATGCCCGCAGCAGGTGTAGCCCAGCTGTCGCTGACGTCTGGGTTATCCGGATCAGTTGGGCTGAGCACGACCGACCTTCCTCGTTTGCTTCTTATAGACAAACCACGTTGCGGTCGTCAAGTTTTTGAGACAGTTTCGTTGTTTGTTTTGGTTAGGCGGCCAGGGGTTCCTGGACGCTGGTGTGGTGGTTTGCGTGGGCGGT